>JAEDGC010000036.1 GCA_016297695.1 Bacilli bacterium | reverse complement strand
TAATTCTTTATTGTATTCATATTTTCTTTTTTCTTTTCTAGATTCTTGTGTTCCTATTCTTTTATATCCAAATGCACCAAATATATTACTATCTATAAAATATTTTTTTATAGTATATTTTTATTTATTGTTATCATTGTCATCACTATTCCTTTTATCTAACCACTAATATTATATCATTTCTAGCACAAAAAAACGAGATAAATGATAACTTTAATTGGTTAGATAAAAGTTTTATCTCGCTATTTGATTATACAATATATCTTAGAAAAATAAAAGAGTATTGAACTTTGTCAACACTCTGATAAAAAAATAGTATTTGGATATACTATTTTTTTATTTACTAAATATAAATTAAAATGATATAATCTAATAAAATAGCGAGGTGATAAAATGCAAAATTTATCATTGCCAATGGCTTCTATATTTATTAATGTGTTATTAATAATAATTTTTTTTAGTAAAAGTCGGGTAAATAATAAGGAAACAAAAATATATAAATATTTAATAATAATACAATTTATTGAAAGTTTTGTTGAAACTTTTATATATTATATCGCTTATAAAAGTAATAACAATATAATATTAATTTTTTTAAATGATATTGTATGTACTTGCTATTCTGTGTGGACCTTTTTATTCTTTTTATATTTTATTTATATTTCGAATTTTAAAAACTATGAAATAATAAAAAAAATTACTGTAACATTGAATATATTTTTAATAATTATAATATATATATTGCCTATACAATTTGTAAATAGGGGTGGTGTAATGTATAGTTATGGTTTAAAAGCAATTTTAACATACATAATATGTGCTCTTTGGATAACGTTAACAATATTATCAATTTTAAAAAATTATAAAAAATTAAATAATAAAAAATATATTCCAATATTTATGCTTTTGATTATAGCAATATTAATTTTAGTAATTAGAATTATAGATCCAAGTATCATTATAATACCTTTTGCATTGACGTTTATAAATTTAATCATGTATTTTACAATAGAAAATCCTGATGTAAAAATGTTAGCAGAGGTAAATATTGCTAAAGAACAAGCTGAAAAAGCAAATAATGCTAAGAGTGAGTTTTTATCAAGTATGTCACATGAAATAAGAACTCCATTAAATGCAATTGTAGGTTTTTCTCAAGCATTACTTGAAGAAGACATACCAGATAGTGCTAAAGAAGAGGTAAAAGATATTGTTTCTGCATCAGAAACATTACTAGATTTAGTAAATAGCATTTTGGATATATCTAAAATTGAAGCAAATAAAATTGAAATTATTGAAAAAGAATACTCACTTAAAGAATTATTTAATGAATTAGTTTCTTTAACAAAAGCAAGAATGGGTGAAAAACCTTTGGAATTTAATACTTATTATGATGAGAGTATTCCGAATGTACTATATGGAGATCATGTTAGAGTAAAACAAATTATTTTAAATTTATTAACGAATTCAGTTAAATATACTAAAAATGGTCATATAGATTTTAAAGTGAGCTCTTTTAAAAAAGATGATGTTTGTAGATTAATTATTTCAGTAGAAGATTCTGGAATAGGTATTAAAAAAGAAAATATAGATAAATTATTTACAAAATTTGAAAGATTTGATGAAAAAAATACTACTATAGAAGGTACAGGACTAGGTCTTGCTATTACTAAAAAATTAGTTGAACTTATGAATGGCAAGATAATTGTACAAAGTATTTTTGGTAAAGGAAGTAAATTTACTGTAATTATTGATCAAAAAATTATAAATAAAGTAAGTATTGAACCAGTAAAAGAAAAAGAAAATATCGTTAAGGTGGATTTGTCTACTAAGAAAGTATTATTGGTAGATGATAATAATTTAAATTTAAAAGTAGCTTCTAGATTGTTAGCAAGTTATAAATTTCAAATTGATACTTGTTTAAGTGGATTTGAATGTATAGACAAAATAAACGCAAAAGAACATTATGATTTAATTTTACTAGATGATATGATGCCTAAAATGAGTGGTGTTGAAACTTTACAAAAATTAAAAGTAATTGATGGTTTTAATATTCCAGTAGTGGCACTTACTGCCAATGCAATTTCTGGAATGAAAGAAAAATATTTAGCGGACGGATTTGACGATTACTTGTCAAAACCAATTGAAAAACCAGAATTAAATCGTGTAATTGAAAAGTTTTTGAATAAATAATTGAATTCATATGTTAAAATAAATATAAGATAGGGTGTGAAAATATGAAAGATGTTTCATTATTATATGGTAATGGTGTGGATGTTCAAAAATCTTTAGAACTTTTAGGAGATATGGAAACTTACGATGCTACACTAGAAGATTTTTTAGCAGGAATTTATGGTAAACTTGCTGATTTAAAAAGTTATAAAGAAGTTAGTGATATGGCAAATTATGCTATTTATGCACATTCAATTAAAAGTGATGCGAGATATTTAGGATTTACTCGTCTTGCCGATTTAGCTTACCAACATGAAATGGAAAGTAAAGCAAATAATATATATTTTGTTTCAAATAATTATGATTCTTTAATTAAAGAAGCTGATCGTATTATAAATGTAGTTAAACAATATTTAGGCAAAGAATATGTTGCATCATCAGTTGCTGAAAGGCCAAAAATTATTAAAGATAAAAAAATATTAGTTGTAGATGATTCTAATTTAATAAGGAATTTTATTGAAAAAATATTTGCTGATAGTTATGAAGTTGTTATGGCAACTGATGGTCAAGTAGCTTTAAATATAATTAAAGAAAATCAAGATGATATTGCGGCAATGCTTTTAGATTTAAACATGCCAAATGTAAATGGTTTTGATGTATTAGAATATTTTAAACAAAATAATCTATTTAAAAAAGTTCCTGTTTCAATTATTAGTGGAGCCGAAGAAAAAGAAACAATTGATAGAGCATTTACTTATGATATAGTTGATTTACTTGCTAAACCATTTAATGAAAGAGATATTAAATCAGTTATTGAAAAAACAATTAATTTTAAAAATATGTAAATAGATGTTTAAATAAAATAAGAAAAGGTAACATGAAATTTGTTATCTTTTTTTATTTTCTTTTCTATAAAAAAAGGAAATTGACTATTTTTCGGTAATATGACTAGTAGAGGGGGTAGTTTATGAATTATTACAATGAAATAAAAAATAAAATTATTGATAATGAAATATATAATAAAGTTAAAGATTATTCAAAAGAAAGAAATACAGTTATTACATATTTTGAAATAGGAAGATTATTAAATGAGGCTGGTGGTAAATATGGTGATAAAATAATTGATGAATATTCTAGAAAATTAGTTATTGAAGTTGGCAAAAAATATAATAGAAGAACATTATATAGAATGAAACAATTCTATAATGTATTTAACAATGAAAAAGTGTCACCGTTGGTGACACAATTATCATGGACTCATTGTTTAATTTTAATGTCATTACATGACTATCATAAAATATTATATTATAGTAAACAAATAATACAATTAAGATTATCAAAAAGAGATTTAGAGCAAAAAATAAAAAATAAAGAATATGAAAGATTAGACGAAAAAACTAAACTTAAATTAAAAGAAGAAAAAGATAATTTAGAAGTAAAAGATTTGATAAAAGAACCAATATTGATTAAAAATAAAGGTAATTATGAGGTTATAAGTGAAAAAATATTAAAACAATTAATATTAGAAAATATAGATGATTTTTTATTAGAATTAGGGAATGGATTTAGTTACATTGCAAATGAATATAAAATCAAGCTAGGAGATAGATACAATTATATTGATTTATTATTGTTTAATATAAAATTTAATTGTTACGTAGTTGTAGAATTAAAAGTAACAGAATTAAAAAAAGAACATATAGGGCAGATTCAAACATATATGAACTATATAGATAAAAATCTAAAAACAATAAATCAAGATAAAACAATTGGAATCATCATTGTTAGAAAAAATAATAAGTTTATAATGCAATATTGTAGTGATAAAAGGATATTAGCTAAAGAATATGAACTAATATGATGAAAGATTATCATATGTAAACATATATTTTTTATTTAAATTAGTTATATAAAATTATCTATTTTATAGTATAATTATATAAAGGTGATTTTGATGAAAATAATAGTTACAGCTGGAGGAACTGGTGGACATATATATCCAGCATTAAGTGTTATAAATAAGTTTAAAAAAGAAGAAAAAGATTTAGAAGTTTTATATATTGGGACACATAATAGAATGGAAAAAGATATAGTTCCAGCTCATGGTATAAAATATGAAGCATTAGAAATATATGGACTTACTAAGAATATAAAAAGAGATATAGAAGATGTATTTTTAATAAGAAAATCTTATAAAAAATGCTTAAAAATAATGAAAAAATTTAAACCAGATGTTGTAATAGGTTTTGGTGGATATGTAACATTTCCGGTTATTAAAGCTGCTCATAAATTAAAAATTAAAACTTTTATTCATGAACAAAACAGTATACCAGGTAAATCTAATAAAGTATTAATGCATTATGCAAATTTAGTTGGAGTAACTTTTGAAAAGACAAAAAAATATTTTAAAAATGATAAAAAAGTAATATTTACTGGTCATCCAAGATGTGATGAAGCAAAATTAGCTAAAGAAGTTTCTAAAGAATCTTTAGGACTTAATCCTAATAAAAAACTTGTTGTAGTTGTTTTAGGAAGTTTAGGTAGTACATCACTTAATGATAAAATTGTAGAATATGCAAAAAATATAAATGATAAAGATTATGAATTACTTTATATAACTGGAAAACGTGTTTATGATAGAGTAAATCAAAAAGAAATGCCAAGCAATGTAAAAGTTATTCCTTTTTACGATAATTTAATTGGGTTATTAAAAAATACTGATGTTGTCATATCAAGAGCAGGTTCTGGTTCATTAAATGAAATTATTGCATTAAAAATACCTTCAATTATAATTCCTTCACCAAATGTTGCAAATAATCATCAATACTATAATGCTAAAGATGTATATGAAAAAAATGCTTGTATAATGATTGAAGAAAAAAATGTAACAAAAAAATTACTACAAGAAAATGTTGAAAAACTATTAAAAGATAATAATGAACGAAATAAAATTATAAAAAATTTAGAAAATTTTGATGTTAATAACAGTACAGATATAATATATAAAGCAATTAAGGAAATTATTTAATGAAAACTTTATATGATGTTAATATGAAAGAATATACTACCTATAAAACAGGTGGTATAGTAAAAAAGATGTGTTTCCCACAAAATCCAGAAGAATTATTAAATTTAATAAAAGATTTGAAATTCAAACAAGAAAAATACTTTATAATTGGTAATGGTTCTAATTTAATTGTAGATGATAAAAAATTTAATGGTACAATTATAAATTTAAAAGAAATGAATCATTATGAATTACATGATAACATTCTTTATTGCGAATGTGGTGTTATGCTTCCAATGATAGCAAATAAAATGATAAATGCTTCATTTAAATGTTTAGAGTGGGCGATTAGTATTCCAGGAACAATTGGAGGATCTATTTATAATAATGCTGGTGCATATAATGGTAGCATGCAAGATGTTATCAAATCTGTAACAGTCTTAGATAAATCTTTTAATTTAATAAAACTAAATAATAAAGATTGTGGATTTGAATATCGAAATTCAATATTTAAAAAAAACAAAGAATTTATTATAATCTCATGTGAAATAAGTCTTGAAAAATATAATAAAGACATTTTGCTTGAATTAGTAAAAGATAGAAGAAAAAGAAGACTAGAGTCTCAGCCTTTAGAATATCCTTC
This sequence comes from Bacilli bacterium, assembly GCA_016297695.1. Taxonomy (GTDB): domain Bacteria; phylum Bacillota_I; class Bacilli_A; order RF39; family UBA660; genus RUG14121. The sequence continues at coordinate 11,635 of JAEDGC010000036.1, read as the reverse complement.
TGCTGGAAGTGTATTTCGTAATCCAGAAAATATTCCTGCAGGTAAATTAATTGATGATTTAGGATTAAAGGGTTATAAAATAGGAGGAGCACAAATTAGTAATAAACATGCTAATTTCATAATTAATATAGAAAATGCCTCTAGCAATGATATAAAATCTTTGATAAAATTAATTCACGATAAGGTATTAGAAGAATATAAAATTGATTTAATTTTAGAACAAGAAATAATAAATTGGGAGTAATATATATGGCAAATAAAAAGGTAAAAAGAAAATTAAATATTAAAGCATTTATAGTATTTGCTTTAGTAATATATTTAATAGTAATGCTTGTGTATTACTTTTTATCTATGCCAATAAAAAACATTTATATAACAGGTAATTCTTACGTAAGTGATAATGATATTATAATTGCTGCTGGAATTAAAAATTATCCATCAATTATTAAATTAAATTCTAGTAAAATGAAAAAAAATATAAAAAAATTAGATTACGTTGATGATGTTAAAATAAGAAGAAATATTTTTGGAAAATTAACAATTAATATCAAAGAAGCAAATATCCTATTTTTTAATAGAAATAATAATAAGTTAGTATTATCAAATTCAAAAGAAATAGAAGATGATAATTCTTATGGCTATGCATCACTTATTAATTATGTTCCAAAAGATATTTATAAAAAACTTATAGTATCATTAAATAAAATAGATGATAATATTTTAAAAAGTATAAGTGAAATTGAATATTCAATTAGCAAAAGTAATGACAAAGTAATAGATGATACTAGATTTTTATTAAGAATGAATGATGGCAATACAGTTTATATTAATTTAATTAACATTAAAAATTTAAATAAGTATCAATCTATTTATGCAACACTTAATGATACTTTAGGAGTTATTTATTTAGATTCATCAAGTAATGAAAATATCTATTTTAAATCTTACGAATCTTTGGCTAAAGAACAAGAAGAAAAAGAACAACAAGAAAGTGACCAAACATCAGAATAGCCATTGAAAATTTAAAAACATTGTGCTAGGATAATACCGATTTAAAGTTTAAAGAGTACTCTTAAGAGTACTTTTAATATAAGAAAAGAAGTGATTAATATATGAATGAAAACTATAATAATAAAATGTATGATATTATAAATAATCTTAATGGTAAGAAGAAGTTACTATTGCATAGTTGTTGTGCTCCTTGTTCTACTAGCTGTATTGAAAGATTAACAAAATATTTTGATATAACAATTTTATACTATAATCCTAATATTGAACCTAAAGAAGAATATGAAAAAAGAAAAAAATATCAGATAGAATTAATAAAAAAATTTAATTCGGTTAATAAATTGGATTTTATAGATTGTGACTATGATAATAATATTTATCATGAAAAAGTTAAAGGATTAGAGAATGAAAAAGAGGGTGGAGCTAGATGTAATGTTTGTTATTTTCTAAGGATGGAAAAAACAGCATTATTAGCAAAAAAATTAGGATACGATTTTTTTGCAACAACGCTTACTGTTAGCCCATATAAGCATAGTAAAACAATAAATGAAATTGGCAAAATTTTAGAAGAAAAATATAATATTAATTATTTATATTCTGATTTTAAAAAAGAGAATGGATATAAAAGAAGTATAGAATTAGCTAAAGAATATGAATTATACCGTCAAGATTATTGTGGATGTTTATACGCTAAAAAATATAATGATGATAATGATATTTAAAACTAGAAAGAAGTATTGAAAACAATGTAAAATGATGTGAAAACTCTTGTAGTAACATCATTTTTTGTTGAAATAATTTATTGAAAATAGTAAAATTAAATTAATAATAGGAGAGAGTAAAAATGAACAAGAAAAAAGTGATAGTACCTATAGTAGCAAGTATACTAACATTAGGAATATTAACTGGAGTATCATATGCATACTTTAGTGCCAAGATAACAGAAAATAATAAAACAGAAACAATAATGAAATCAAATGAACTAGGACTTACATTTACAGGAGTAAGCGAAATAAATGCAAATAGTATGATACCAGGAGATAGTTTTACAAAAACATTTAGTGTAGAAAATACAAGTAATAGAGCAGTAACATATAATATTTATATGCAAAATATAACAAATGAATTTAATGAAGATTTAGTATATACATTAAGTGATGATAATGGAGAGGTAGTAGCAGAAACAGCATTACCTACAACAAATACAGGAAAGTCATATTTAAAAACAAATGTTGAAATAGAATCAGGAGTAACAAAGAATTATACTCTAAAAATAGAATATAAATACTTAGATACACCACAAGATGATTATCAAGGATCAACATTTAAAGCAACATTAGGAATAGATTCAGCACAAAATGCAATTTATACAGATGCTACATTAAATGGAGCAGATCCAGTATTAAAAGATAATTTAGTACCAGTAAATATTGCAAATGATGGTACAGTGACAAAAGCCAATATAGAAGAAGAATGGTATAACTACGAAAGAAAAAACTGGGCAAATGCTGTAGTATTAGTAGATGATAGTGTTGCCTATAGTAATAATCAAACAATACCAGAAGAAAACATTGAATCATACTTTGTATGGATACCAAAATATTCTTATGAGATATTTAATTTAGGTACTACTGATGGACGTATAGAAGAAACTCCAACAGCAAGCATTGCAAAAGAAATAAATATTAAGTTTGGTTTAACTAATACAATAGACAGTAATTCAAATGAATGCACAACACCAATGACAAGTGGAGCAAGTGGTAACTGTAGTGTTGGAGATTATATGACTCATCCAGCATTTATAAGTATGAATGCAAATGGTTTATGGGTAGCAAAATTTGAAACAACTGGAGATATAAATAATTTAACAGTAAAACCAGGAGTAACATCACTAAAAAATCAAACAGTAAAATCAATGTTTGAAGCAGCATACAACTATCAAAGAGAAAATGATAGTCATATGATGAAAAATACGGAATGGGGAGCAGTAGCATACCTTTCTCATTCAAAATATGGAATTAATACAGAAGTAAGAATAAATAATAATTCAGGAAATTTAACAGGATATGGATCAACCGATTCAGCAGATCAATCATCATATCCAGCTACATCTGGAACAAGTAGTGATGTAACATTACCATATAACACTGAAACTGGATATAAAGCAAGTACAACAGGAAATATAACTGGAGTATATGATATGAGTGGTGGATCCCATGAATATATGGCAGCATATCGAAAAGATACATATGGTTCATCTGAATTTGATGCAACAACACTAACTACTTATAATAGTAAATATTATGATGAATATGAATCGACTAATAATGATATTAATTATAGCAAAAGAATCTTAGGAGATGCCACTGGTGAGATTGGTCCATTCTATTACTATGCAGATAAAGATGGAAGTAATAGAGTACACAATAATTGGTATGCCGACTATTCGTACTTTGTCTACTCGTCTAACCCTTGGTTCGTTCGAGGCGGTCGTTACATTAACGGGGTGCTGGCTGGTCAGTTCAACTTCGTCTACTCCACTGGTGGAGCGGACAGCTACATCGGTTTCCGCCTCGTTCTCGCAGGTTAATTTAGAATAAATTATCTTAAAATTAGTGTTTAACACTAATTTTTTGATGGGTTTTAAAACTTGAATATCTAAATAAAGAATTATATAATAAAAATATATTTATAAAAGAAGGTGGTTATATGCATTCATTAATAAAAGTTACAACTGATTATACATTATTAAATAGTATGATTAAAATAGATGAATTAATTTCTTTTTGTAACAAGAATAATATAACTACTTGCGGAATATGTGATAATAATTTATTCGGGGTTATTGAGTTTTATGATAAATGTGTTAAAAATAATATTAAACCATTAATTGGATTAGAAATAAAATTAATGAAATCACCTATTTACCTTTATGCTAAAAATTATGAAGGATATCAAAATTTGTTAAAAATTAATACAATAATTCAAACTAGAGAAGTATCTTTATTTGATTTAGAAAATTATAAATATAATATTATACCAATAGTTCCTTATGAAAGTATTGAACTATATGAAGATTTTAAGAAAATATTTAAAACTATTTATATTGGATATACAAATGATACAGAATATAAAAATGCTTTAATAATTACTGATAAAGTAGTTTTTGTAAGAGATATAAAATCTTTTAATGTAGAAGATTCTAAATATATAAATTATTTAAAAATGATAGAAAAAAACTTAACTATATCAAAATATGATTTTATTGATTATAGCAATAATTCATATAATGAAAAAAATTATGATAATAGTAAATTTATAAATGAAATTGATATAAAAATAGATAATGAAAAGAACTATATTCCAAAATATGATTGTGAAAATGATTCATTTGATCATTTGAAAAATTTAACTCAAAAAGGATTAAATAAAAGACTAAAAAATCAAATTAAAAATAATTATCAAGAGAGATTAGAGTATGAGTTGAGTGTTATAAAAAAAATGGGATTTGTTGATTATTTTTTAATAGTGTATGATTATGTTTTATATGCTAAAAAAAATGGCATTTTAGTTGGTGCTGGAAGAGGTAGTGCTGCTGGGTCACTTGTTAGTTATACACTAGGAATAACCGATATTGATCCAATAAAGTATAATCTTTTATTTGAAAGGTTTTTAAATCCTAATAGAGTTACAATGCCAGATATAGATATAGATTTTGAAAATACTAAAAGACAATTAGTAATAGATTATGTTAAGAAAAAATATGGAAGCGATAAAGTAGCTGGTATCATGACATATGGTACATTAAAATCAAGATTAATTCTTAGAAGTATATGTAAATGTCTTGAGATAGATACAACTATTGTAGAAAAATTTATGATTAATATTGATTCTAAATTAACTTTGAAAGAAAATTTGAATAATACAGAAGTTTTAAATTATATTAATAGATATTCAGAAATAAAAAATGCCTATAAAATTAGTTTGAAATTAGAAAATTTAAAAAGAAATATTTCTACAAATGCTGCTGGTATTGTGATTTGCAATCAAGAATTAGAAACTTTAATTCCAATGTGTATAAATAATAATGAAATGTTTACTGGTGTAACAAAAGATTATTTGGAAAATATGGGATTTCTAAAAATGGATTTTTTAGCAGTTAAGAATCTTACAATTATTGCAAATATTTTAGAAGATATTAAGAAGAATACAGGAAAAATAATTAATTTAAATACAATTGATTTGAATGATAAAAAAGTACTAGATATATACTGTGAAGGAAATACTAATGGTATTTTTCAATTTGAAAGTCATGGTATGAAACAATTTTTAAAAAAATTAAAGCCAACTAATTTTTTAGATTTAACTAGTGCAATTGCTCTTTATAGACCCGGTCCAATGCAAAATATTGATACTTTTATCAGAAGAAAACACAATAGAGAAAAGATTGAATATTTACATAGTGATTTAGGAATGATATTAAAAGAGACATTTGGAATAATTGTATATCAAGAACAGATAATGCAAATTCTTGCAAAAATTGGTGGATATTCTTTTGCAGAAGCTGACAATATAAGAAGGGCAATGAGTAAAAAGAAAAAAGAAATTATTGAAACGGAAAAAGATAATTTTATTAAAAGAGCTGTAAATAATGGTTTTGAATTAGAACTAGCTACTAATATTTATGAATTAATATTAAGATTTGCTGATTATGGTTTTAATAAATCTCATTCAGTTGCATATGCCTTAATTAGCTATCAAATGGCATATTTAAAAGCTTATTATCCTAGTTACTTTTATGCAAGTATGTTAAATGATGTTATCGGAGTTACAAATAAAACTAAAGATTTAATTGAAGAATCAAAGAAAATGGATTGTGAAATTCTTGCTGTAGATATAAATAAAAGTGATAAAGTATATTTAATTGAAAATGATAAAATTAGAATGCCATTTGGAGTTCTAAAAAATTTAAGTAAAAATATGGTTGATGCTGTTATAAAAAATAGAAAAAATGGTTATAAAGATTTTATTGATTTTATTAAGAAAAATTATGATGAAGTTGATAAAAATAGTATAGAAACATTAATTCAAGCAAATGTATTTAATAGTTTTACCTATAATAGCAATACCTTATATAACAATTTAGAAATTATTTTAAATTATGTATCTTTGATAAAAGATTTAGATGAAGAATTAGTAGAAAAACCAGTTATTAAAGAATATAAAGATTTAAATGAAGAAGAAATTAGAAATCAAGAATTATTATCATATGGATTTTATGTTAGAAACCATCCAGCAAGTAAATATAATGATTCAAACATTGTTAAAATAAAAGATATTTCTAAATATAATAATAGAGTTGTAAAATTTGCTGTATTAATTGAAAATGTTAGAAAAATTAAAACAAAAGAAAATAAAGATATGGCATTTATCTTAGCATCTGATGAAACAGGTGAAACTTCATTTATTCTTTTTGCTAATTTATTCGATACTATAGATAAATACAAGGAAAATGAAGTGGTATTTATAACTGGAAGAGTTGTAAAAAGAATTGATAAATTTCAAGTAAATATTACGAATAAATACTAAAAAGATAGATTTATAAAATATTTATACTTTGTATTTATAGATTTATGCGTTATACTATATATGGAGCTTAATTAATGATAGTAGTGATTGTATGAAAAATAAATTATCTAAAAAAACAATAAAATTTGTGTTACATATAAGTATTTTAGTAATTATATCAGCTATGATAGTTGGAAGTTTTTATTTAAAGATAGAATATGCAAGTGAATCAGCTGAAGAATTTTTCTTTTATTTTTTAAATGGCGTAACTAAAACAGATTTCAATATGTTTATTAATGCAATAAAATCTTGTTATTTATATTTTATTTTAATTTTTTTGTTACTTATTTTATTATTTTATCCAATTAAGAAAGATAAAATAATAACAATTAAAAAAATTCAATTATATCCTATAAAAATTATTAATAATCATAAAATTATATTTACAATTATTTTGCTTTTTATAAGTTCAATAATAGCACTTAATAATATAAAATTTTTTGGCTATTTAAAAAATAATATAATCACATCAAATTTTATTGAAAATAATTATGTAGCAATTGATAAAATAGATAGTACTAATAAAAAAACTAAAAATTTAATATCAATTTATGTTGAATCACTAGAAACAACTTTTTTTAGTAAAGAACATGGTGGCGACTGGGATTATGAGCTTATTGAAGAATTATATGAATTATATTCGCTAGATGAAGCTATTCATTTTTCATCAAATGATAATAATGCAGGTACATTAGAACTTAATAGTACTGGTTGGACAACGTCATCTATAATTTCAAGTAATACAGGATTACCTTTTAAAGTACCAATTAATAAAAATAATTTTAGTTCTAAAAATTTTATGAATGGATCATATGCGCTTGGTGATTTATTAAAAGACAATGGTTATACAAATGAAATAATTTCATCAGCTAAAACTTCTTTTGGTGGTTTAAATGAATTCTTTGTAAAACATGGTAATTATGATATCATTGATATTGATACACTTGAAAATTATAATTTAAATATAGAAAAAAAAGATTTAAGTGGATGGGGATTTTCTGATAAATATTTATTTGAGTCTGCTAAAAAAAGATTAGATTTATTAAGTAAAAGTGAAAAACCTTTTAATTTAACATTAATTGGTTGTGATACTCATCCAGTAGATGGTAATGTTTTTTATTATACAAATAACAAATTTGAAAATCAGTATGAGAATGTTTATGCTACTGAATCTAAGTTAATATATGATTTTATAATGTGGTTAAAAAACCAAGATTATTATAAAGATACTACTATTGTTATTTATGGAGATCATCCTAGTATGCAGACTAAATTTTTTGAAAATAAGAATAAAGATATTCGAAAAAGATATAACTTAATATTAAATTCATCAGTTAGCACAAATAATGTAAATAATAGGAAATTTACATCTATTGATTTATATCCAACTACATTAGCTGCAATGGGATTTGATATAAAAGATTCACAAATAGCATTAGGAGTAAATTTATTTTCAGATAAAGAAACATTGGTTGAAAAATATGGAATAAAAAAAGTTAATAAAGAAATTGATAAAAAATCATTATTTTATAATGAGAAAATTTTAGGAAAAAATTATTATAATAAGTCAAATGTTATAATAAAAGAAGAGGAGTAGTTTAATATGTTGTTTGCAAAGTTTCATAAATCAAATTTAATAACTTATTTAGGATTAGCATCAGGTGTGGTTGCCATTTTTTATGCATTTTCAAAAATGGCTTTCTCAAATGGAGAATATGTTAGATTTTCATTAGCGTGTCTAGTAATTTCAGGAGTTTGTGATATGTTAGATGGTAAATTTGCTAGAATGTTTAAAAGAACTTCAGAAGAAAAAGAAATAGGGGTACAACTTGATAGTTTATGCGATACATTTTGTTTCTTGGCAGTACCAATAGTATTTATGATGAGTTTAGGTATGATTAGAATATATGAGATAATAGCATATGTTATATTTATGCTATGTGGTATTTCAAGATTAGCATCTTTTAATGTAATATCAAGTGATAAAGAAAAATCAATAAAAACGTTTCAAGGCTTACCAGTTACTTCAACGTCAATAACTTTCCCTTTATTAGGATTGTTACATACTGTTGTATCATTTCAAACTTTTAGATTATTATATTTAATACTTACTTTAGTTACGTCGCTATTAATGGTAGTTAATATTAAAATACCAAAATTAAAAGGAATATGGTATGTTATTATACCGATACTTGCAGTAGTATTAATTGCATTATTAATGGTGATATAAATGAAATATTTTGATTATAAAACAAAAAATATAGTCATAGAAAAAGAAAATAGTTCTTTAAAACTTTTATATAATTCCGTTTTAGGAAGAGCAATTTTAAAATTATTAATAAACAGACATATTGTTAAAATATATGCCAAAATTGAATCATCAGCTTTTTCTAAATTTAAAATAAAAAAATTTGTTAAAAAGAACAATATTAATCTAGATGAATACGAGGAAAAAAATTATAAATCATTTAATGAATTTTTTATCAGAAAAATAAAAAAAGAAAAAAGAATTATTGAAGACGGTTTTATAAGTCCTTGTGATGCCAAATTATCAGTATATAAAATAAATGAAGATTTATCTTTAAATATTAAAAATTCAATCTATACACTTGATGAATTAGTTAATGAAAATACTACATCTTTTAAAGGGGGATATTGTTTAGTTTATCGTTTATGTGTTGATGATTATCATCGATATATATATCCCTTTGATGGCATAACTTTGAATAAAAAACATATAAATGGAAAATTACATACTGTTCAACCAATTGCTTTAAAAAAATATAAAGTATTCAAAGAAAATGATAGAGAGGTAACTTTAGTAAAAAGTGATACCTATGGTAATGTTTATATTATAGAAGTTGGAGCAATGATGATAGGTAAAATTGTTAATGAAGATAAAAAAACATTTAAAAAAGGTGAAGAAAAGGGACATTTTGAATTTGGAGGATCAACAATTATTTATTTATTTGAAAAAAATAAAATAAAAATAAATAAGACATTTTTAGAAAATACTAAAAAAGATATAGAAACAATAGTTAAAATGGGTACTAACTTAGAATAGAAGTGATTAAACATGAAGAAAAAAAATAGTATAATAATATCTAGTATAATATTTTTAATATTGATATTATCAACTTATTTAATAATTTTTCATAACTATAATTTTAATGTGATTTATGATAATATGAAATTGATACCTTTTACTTATATTATTATCGCATTTTTATTGGTAATATTATACTTTTTATGTCAGGCTTTATATTTTAAAATAATTTTTAAAAGTGAAAAAGTTGATATTACTTTAAAAAAAGGTATTTTTTATTCAATTGTAGAATTTTTCTTTAGTGCAATAACGCCGAGTTCAACTGGTGGTCAACCAATTCAGTTATATTACATGACTAAAGATAAGATTCCTATGCGTAAATCTATTATTGCCCTTATATTAAACACAATTATTTTTAAGATTTTTTTCATTGTTGGAGGAATTTGTATTTTAATTTTTTATCCAGAATTTATTTTTAATAATGGCTATTTAGTAAATGTGCTTTTTTGGCTAGGTATGTTAATTGATATTTCGTTAGTGGTGGGATGTTTGCTTCTTATGTATAATCAAAAGATAGTATCAGTAATATTGAAGTTCTTTTTTAAAATAAAAAATAAAATTTTAAAAAGAAAAGAAAATAACGATGAACAAATAAAAGAAATATTAGAAAAATATATAGACGAAGCTAAATTTATTAAAGATAATACATCATCAGTATTAATAGCAAATATAATTACATTTATTCAAAGAATTTTATTATTTTCTATAACATTTGTTGTTTATAAAAGTTTTGGATTAAATCAAATGAGTTATTTAAAAATTTTATTGCTGCAAATTTTTGTTCAAATAACTTGTGAAGGAATTATTTTACCGGGTGGTGTAGGTGCTTCAGAATTTATATCAAATTATTTGTTTATTTCAATTTTTGGCTTGTTTAGTACATCAGCAATGATTATATGTAGGACACTATCATTTTATATTCCACTTATTATTTTACTTTTGATTATAATAATTGTAACTAAAAAATATTATTTTAAAAAAGATAAAAAATTACATAAAGAGTAGTAATAAAAAATATACTATTGTTAGTAATTAATTATTTTGGTAAAATAATAATATAATAATTCTAATTATGGGAGAAATAATTATGATCGATTTAAATAAAATGAATAATCAACTACTAATCAATGAAAAATATGACTTTGATGAAAATTATTACAAAAATACTGATATAAGAAAACTTGATAATGTTAAATTTGAAGGTAAATTATATTATGATTATGAAGATAATTTAAAATTAGAAGGAATTTGTAATGGTATAATGATATTACCAGATTCATTAACTTTAGAAGATTTAGAATATCCATTTTCATTCGAAATTGATTATGTAATTGATGAAAATAATGATGAAATTAAAGAATATTTTGAAAAAATGAAAAATACACTTGATATTATGGGCATTTTATGGCAAAATATTGTATTGGAAGTCCCAATGAGAATTACCAATAGTACAATTGATGAAATAAAGAGTGCTGGAGACGGTTGGGATATAAAAAATGAGAAGAAAAAAGAAATTGATCCAAGATTAGCAAAGTTAACTGAGCTACTTGATGATACTGGGAAGGAGTGAAACTATGGCAGTTCCATTTAGAAGAACAAGTAAAACTAAAAAAAGAATGCGTCGTACTCACTTAAAAAAAGAAGTTGGTGCTTTAACTACATGTCCAAAATGTGGTGCAAGTTTAAGACCTCATCGTGCATGTACTAAATGTGGATATTACAAAGGAAACGAAGTAATTAAAACAAGCGAAGAAAAATAAAAACACAATTTAAGTTGTGTTTTTTTGTTTGGTAATCAAAATTTCTCTTGACAAGAGCCTCTGGAGGGGGGGGTATACTGGTAATATAGAATATACTAGTAGGGAGTGAGTCGATTTGAAAAAAATAAGTGAT
>JAEDGC010000105.1 GCA_016297695.1 Bacilli bacterium | reverse complement strand
TTTACTAATTAATAAAACATAATTAATGAGACATTTTTACTAATTAGTCACAAAACAATGAATTATTTTGGTAAAATTAAAGACTTTTTTTTAAAAGTTTGATACAATTATTGTTAGAAATGAAGGGATATTATGAATACAATACTAACGGGAGATAGACCTACTGGAAAATTACATATAGGGCATTATGTAGGTTCATTAAGAGAAAGAGTTAAATTACAAAATGAATCAGAATATGATCAAATGCTTATTATGATTGCTGATACCCAAGCTTTAACTGATAATTATGGAAATGTTCAAAAAGTAAGAGATAATGTTATTGAAGTAATGCTTGATTATTTATCCGTAGGATTAGATCCTAAAAAAACAATCTTTTTTGTTCAATCTGATATTCGAGCTTTACCAGAGTTAACTATGTATTATATGAATTTAGTTACTTTGCCAAGACTTCTTAGAAACCCAACTGTAAAGTCTGAAATAAAATTAAGAGGGTTTGATGATGGTGAAAAAGGAGTTCCTGTTGGATTTGTAAATTATCCAATTAGTCAAGCCGCTGATATTACAGCATTTAAAGCAAATATTGTACCAGTTGGAGAAGATCAATTACCAATGTTAGAACAAGCAAGAGAAATTGTTAAGAGTTTTAATAACTTATATAAAGAAGTATTAATACTTCCAAATCCAAAACTACCAGAAAATGAAGTTTGTAAAAGACTTCCCGGAATTGATGGTTCAGCTAAAATGAGTAAATCTTTAGGAAATTGTATATATTTATCAGATACAGAAGAAGAATTAAAAAAGAAAATAAGACAAATGTATACAGATCCTACACATATTAAGTTAGAAGATCCAGGACATATTGAAGGTAATGTAGTCTTTACTTATTTAGATGCTTTTTGTACTGATGAACATTTTAAAACTTACTGGTCTGAATATAAAAATTTAGATGAATTAAAGAATCATTATAAACGTGGTGGCTTAGGAGATGCTAAAATTAAAAACTTCTTATTTGAAGTATTAAATGATACATTAAAACCAATTAGAGAAAAAAGAGCTTATTATGAACAAAGATTAGAAGAAGTATTACAAATCTTAGAAGAAGGAACTAAAACGGCTAATCAAATAGCTGATAAAACTTTAAAAGAAGTAAAAGATGCAATTGGTATTAATTATTTTGAAAATAGTAATTATTTAAAAGAATTGATTAATAAAGGTGAAAAATGAAAATAATTTATATGCATCATGCTGAAAGAAAAATTAATCAAGAGCTTCATAATCAAAATATAAAACAAAGAGATGATATAACTGATAACGGAATAAAAGAAGCGCTTTTAATAGCGGAACAAGTAAAAAAAATAAAAAATATAAAAGCTATTTATACTTCTCCATATTTAAGATGCCGCCATACTGCAGATATTATAAATAAATATATTAATGTTCCAATTTATGAAGAAGAAAGATTTAATGAAAAAAACTCTGACGAATTGTGGCAAAAATTTTTAGAAAAAAACATGGAAGCAATTAATGATATAGTTGTAAATTATGATGATGAAGATACTGTTATATGTGTAACTAGTGGTGTTAATTTTACCGCTTTTGTCTGCTATTTTTATAAAATTATTCCAACAAATGATACTTTTTGGAGTCAAGCGTGTGCTATTTCACCTATTAGTTTTGAAATTCAAAAATAATTTTTTTATAGAATAAATTAAATTACTTAAAAATTTTAATTTGTTCTTTTTTAATTGACTAAAAATGCATTTTTTGATAATATATGAAACTGGAAAAAGGGGGATAAATATGAAAGATATTCCAAAAATAACTAAAGGATTTACTAATATTAAAGGACAATATTTTTCAAATGTAAGAGAAATTTCATTTAAGAAAGAACAATTATATTCTAATTTAGGAAAATTAGTTGCTCAAACAACGAAAGAAAAAGATGATTTTTTTGCTCCAGATGATTTTGATTTAATTGGTGTATATATTTATCAAAGTAAAAATAATCCAAAAATAGCATATCGAATTTATAAGGAATTTGCTGAATATAAATTTAATGGGTATAATGATGATATTTTAATTGAAAATTTACAAAAAAAACAATCTAAAGTGCCATATATCGATTTTCCTACTGGAGTTGTTACTGTAGATGGTAGAATAATAGGACAAGAAATAACTTATTATGAAAATTATCAAACTTTATTTAATTTTATAAAAAATGAAAATATTCTAAAACAAATAGTTATCATATATGAAAAAATAATTTTCTTGCTTAAGGAACTTTACAATAAAGGAGTTATTTATACTGATACTCATGCTAAAAATTTTTTGATAGATAACAATTTAAACGTCAAATTAATTGATTTTGAATATTCGCAAGTAAAATTTGAAGACGTTAATAAAATGTATACAAATCATTCTCTAGATAATTTAAAAAATATGATAAATTTAATTAATCAACTTATAGAAATTGATTATCAAATGAAAAATATTGAAAATTTTGATGATGCTTTAGAACAAATTGATATGATTAGAAAAAAATTAAAAAAATAGACAAAGTTTACGCAAATTTGACAAAAAATGGTAAATATGGTATACTTAAGCAAGTAATGGGGGAAAATTATGACTAAAATCAATGCAGAAGAGGCTTATAAAAAATATATAGATGAAAAAAAAAATAAAATAAATGAATTGGTAGATTTAAAAAAAATAGCAATTGCAAAGAAAGAATATTATTGGACTAAGCAACTTTTAAAATTAATAACATTATTTAATGGTGAAAAAATATTACTTTTTAATGATAAAAAAATAATAGTTCCCAAAAATCGAAGTGTAATATTTGCTAATACACATAGATTTAAACCTGATTTTGAAAAAATAACTATTGCTAATCCTAGTCCTTCATTTGTAATTGCAAGTGATTTTATTAATGCTTATGGTACAATAAATGGTTGGTATTTTAATACAAGACCAACAATTTTTGTTAATCCATATTCTAAAGATGATAAAAATAATACATATATTATGATGAAGAAATATTTGAATGCTGGTATGAATTGTACAATTTTTCCTGAGGCTGTTTGGAATTTATCTGAAAATAAAATAGTTTTAGATATTTTTACTGGAACAGTGAAAGCCGCATTAGAAACAAATTCAGTTATTATTCCCATTGCAATAGAACGCTATGGGAAAAAATATATAATAAATTGTGGTGAAGTATATGATCCTTCTATTATAATTGAAGAAAAGTTAAAAGAATGTAATTTAAGTGATTTTAATAATTTATGTCAAAAAACTAAAAAAGAGATGATACTTAAATGTAATACCATATTGAGAGATAAAATGGCATCTTTGTTATATGAAATTTGGTATGACCATGCTATGAAATTTGGCTATGAAAAAAGAGAAAAAATTGAAGAAAATTATTGGGAAAATTTTGTTTATAAATTAACTAATGAATGGCCTGGATATAAACTTCAAGATAATGTTGAACAACAATATCAAAATTCTGATGACATTGAAAAAAAAGAAATGGAATTATTTCTACAACAGATGTTTGAAAATCCTAAATTAAACAATATATTTATGTGTATGCCAGAAAATAATTTTAAACGTTTTATTCAAAGAACAAAAAAATAATTATTCTTATAATTATTTTTTTCAGAGTGTAGACAAACCCCTAGATTTTTCTAGAGGTTTTCTTATGAATAAATT
>JAEDGC010000104.1 GCA_016297695.1 Bacilli bacterium | reverse complement strand
TACCATCTTTATATACAACTACCATTGGTGTTGATAATAAGTTTTCTTTATAGAAATCATTTTCTTTTATTAACTCATTATATGCATTTTCATCAGTTACTTTATTTTTAGCAAAATCAAATAATTGAGTTATATCAAAATATAAATGAGTAAATCCATAATCACTTTGTACTTGGTTCATAACAGGTATGAATTTAGCACAATAACCACAACTAGATCTACCAATATAAATTACTTGATAACCCTTAGCCTTCTTAGCCTTACTAAACTCACTATAATTGATTGCCTTATATTTACTAACATCATATTCTGGAATAGTATCACTATCATTATTATCCTTATTGTTATCAGTTGTACTATTTTTATCAATAAAATCATTTGTTCTAGTAACATTTGATATACTAATTGCTAAATTTACAACTAATAAAATGATTACTATATAAAGCATATTAACTAATTTCTTTGCGATTTCATTACTGATTTCTTCTTTCTTATTTGCCATAATATTACCTCCCATATCAATTATACCATGTATAATGTTAAACATAAAGATTTTAAGTTTTATAATTTGAAATTTTTATGTTTTTTGTTATTATAACAAACATCGGTAAAGACGGATTATAACAGGAACTTCGAGTTCGTTTTTGTGAATGTCTGCCATATAATTATTTATTAATTCGGTTGAAGATAATGGAACAGTAATAGTTCGGATGAAACGCATGTAGGAATATAGGTAATTCAATATGGTGTAACCGAAATCTAAAGAAAGGAGAAATAATATGGAATATATTTTAAGTTTTGATATTGCTAAAGGAAAAAGTGTTTATTGTTTTATTGATGAAACCAAAAACATAATTATTGAACCTACTTCAATAAATCATAATAAAAAAGAATTTGATGTATTATTTGATAATATAAAATCATATAGACCTTTAACTGTTGTTATGGAATCAACTTCTGTATATCATCTACCAGTTGAAAATTATTTTAGATCTAAAGGTATTGAAACTATCGTTATGAATCCAAAATTAGTTAAACAATATAAAGATACTTTAAATAAATCTAAAACTGATAAAATTGATTGTTTTAAAATTGCTAGATGTTATTTAGGCACTATCGATACTTTATATCAAAAAAATGATGAGTACTTTATGTTTAATCCTTTGGCTCGCCAATACTGGTCTTTAGTTGAGGGCCAAACTAGATTAAAGAATAGATATAGACAATTAATTGAAATAGTATTTCCTGAATTTAACTTAATATTTGATGATATGTATAGTGATTTAGCTTTGAATTTTATACACGATTTCCCTCATCCTGCATTATTTGTAAATAGAAGAACAGATTATTTAATGAATTATTTAAAAGTCAAAAATGGAACTACACAAGCATTTAGATTTAAAAATAAAGTTCTTAAAATGAAAGATATTGCTTCTAACTCTTTATGTTATGTTGGGTTTAATTCTTTACAAGTTCAAAATCTAGTTCAAGTTATTGAAATGATTCAGTACCATAAACAAGAAATCAATAAATTAAAAGAACAATTGATCAACAACTTAAAAGATACTAATCAATTTAAAATAATCAATTCTATTCCTGGTTTTGGTGAATTTTCTACTGCTTTATTTTTAGCTGAAGTTGGGGATATAACTAGATTTGATGAAAGAAAACAATTCATTTCGTTTATTGGTATAGATTCTATTACATCACAATCTGGTACATCAGAATATCATGGACCAATCTCTAAAACAGGTTGTAAATTTGCCAGGACAATATTATTTAATATAGTTACTACTATAATTCAAATCAGTGCTCACACTGATAAAGAAAATCCAATCTATTTGTTTTTTAGAAAAAAACAATCTGAAGGTAAACATCATTACAAGTGTATAATCGCCTGCGAAACCAAATTATGCAAGATTATATACAAGTTATGTACCTCAGATTGTCTATACAAAAACAAATAAACTAATTTATCCAAAATTTTTAAAAATTGAGGAAACTCAGTTCTTTTTGTCGTGATTATCATATCATAAAAAATTATAATTGACAAAACTTAGATAAACACAAACATATCAATTTTTAGTAGACTCAAGAAACTTTTCTAGTTTAGAATCAGTATAATTAGTAATCTTACCAGTAGGAAGAATAAGTAACCTATCAATATTAATTTGTTTAATAAAATCAACATTGTGACTAACAACAATAATAGTACCCTCATAATTCTTAAAATTCTCACCAATAATCTTTTGAGTTTCAGGATCTAAATGATTAGTAGGTTCATCAAGAATAAGTAAATTAGCCTTCTCTAATAAAATCTTGCATAAAGAAAGTCTTGCCTTCTCACCAGGTGAAAGAACACTAGCTCTCTTAAAAGCATCATCACCATAAAATAAAAATCTGCCTAAAATAGTTCTTAACTCCTTTTCACTATACTCTTTTCTATCAATATTCTCTAAAACAGTCTTATTCAAATCCAATAACTCTAACTCCTGAGCATAATAAGCAATATCAGTCTTGTTACCATACCAAATAGTACCAACACTAGGTTTCAACCTACCCAAAATCAACTTAAGTAAAGTAGACTTACCAACACCATTCTCACCAACGATCAAAAACCTTTCTCTATTAGTAATCTGTATAGATAAATTCTTATATAAAGGATCACAATTAGGATAACTAAAAGTAATATCATTAATCTTAATAGGAATCTTAGAGCCCTCACGATTAGGTTTAATATTTAATCTTAACTTACTATACTTCTTCTCCCTAACCTCAAGATTCTCCAACTTCTTAGCTAACTTCTTCTCTCTATCCTTACCCATCTTCTTAAGAGCATGATTAGTTTGACTTGCCTGTTGTGCTTTCTTAATAAAAGACTCTAATTCCTTAATTTCCTTCTCCTCCTGAAGAATTCTCTTCTCCTTAAGTTCATTCTCTAACTCCAATTTTTTCTTATAAACATCATAATTACCATCATATAAACTAATCTTCTTAGTAGTTTTATTAATATACATAATCCTGTTAACAATACTATTTAAAAAACTAACATCATGACTAATAACCAAAACCATACCCTTATAATTTTTCAAATAATTAGTAACAAAATCCTTAGTTTTAATATCCAAATGATTAGTAGGTTCATCAAGTAATAAAATATCCTTCTTAGAATATAAAAGTCTGGCAAAAGCAATCTTAGACTTTTGTCCACCAGATAAATCCTTCAACTTCATATCAATCAAATTTATATCAATATCCATATTCTCAATAATCTTTAATAAAATACTCTCATACTTGTAGCAATCATAAAACTCTAACTTCTCCTGAACTTTAGCAATTCTCTTCAAAATCCTATCAGACGGATCATTAGAAGCATCAACATATAAACCTTCCAACTCTTCCTCTAACGCTTTAATAGGACGACCACTCTCTAAATAATCAAGAACAGTCATATCATCATCATCAATAATAATCTCTTGAGGTAAATAACCAACAGTCTTCTTATTAAAAATCTTGCCACTATCCAACTCCTGTTCCCCTAAAATGACCTTAAACAAAGTAGTCTTACCAGCACCATTAACACCAACAACACCAACCTTATCACTATCCTTTATTTCAAATGAAACATTATTATAAATTAAATTATCACCAAAAGTTAGAACCATATTACTAAATCTCATAGAAATCACCAAAATAAATTATACCATGTATAATGTTAAACATAAAGATTTTAAGTTTTATAATTTGAAAT
>JAEDGC010000103.1 GCA_016297695.1 Bacilli bacterium | reverse complement strand
AAAACCCATTAATCTAGGGCACAATTTTGTGCACGATGATTGACAAACCGTCAAAATAAAGCAATAATAATTTATTTTTTTATATTAGAGACCTGACTTTTATAGTGTTATGCTACAATATCTCAAATTAGATAACAAAATTCTCATTCCCAAGTGGCAAACTTAGGGTCTTATTCATTTTTGCGTGCTTTTAATTAATTTATTAATCAAAATATGGCTACTATATATATAATATAAAAAGGTGATACATATGCAAGACTATTTAAATCAATTATCAGAAAATTTAATTTTTGTTAAACAAGTGATGGATAAAGTACTATAATATATAAACTATTTATATTTTTCTTTTCTTAAAAAAGTTTTATATTTATTTATACTACATCATAAAAAAAACTAAAGCACAAAAATACGCTCTAGCTTCAATACCATTTGTTATTTCATTACTTTTTGGAATATAAACATTCCATCTCCACCATCACCAATAAACCCTTCTTCGTTAATCTCTCTTTCATATTTAACTATATGGAACTTACATTTATTAACATAAAAGTGGATATTTCTTTTCTCAAACCATGGTGTACAAGTTTCCCACATAATTGTATCTGGATGTAGTTTTTCTATTTCATTCCAAATCATTTTACCTATACCTTTTGCTTGTATTCCATATTTAACATATAAAAGATGCAAATCATTATGTTTTGTTTCTTCATTTATTACAACTACAGCTCCACCAACTATTTTATTATCTACTACAGCTTTATAAGCAATAGAACCTTTAGTATTAAGGGACTCATCTATATCTTTTTCTGGAAGAATTGTTCCATCAGTTTTTCCATAATTTTCTTCAAAACCTATTTGGAATGCTTCCTGCATGTCTTTTTTAAATATTGGTAAATCTTCTTTATTTAATAATTCTAACTTAAAATTCATGTTTGTTACTCTCACTTGTTTTATAAATTCTATTTTATATGATATTTATATTATACACCAAAATCTACTTTATTTTCATCATTATCTCTTATAGGTTTGAGTCACATCGGAACTAAAGGTTCGAATCCCGTAAGTTAATGGTTCAAGTCCGTTCTTATGAAAATAAATATTCTCGTCTTTCCAAATCACATGCTTATCGCTTGTTTCAACTTCAAAGAAATACTTGACAATTCCCAAATCCATTTTGGCATAAGAGACTCTCTTTGTAGTTACTGACACTTAATTATCAGAGTTTAAAACAAAAAGATTTTTAGTTTAGTATTTCTTCGCAATATGATTTTAATTCAGGAATACTTTCTATAGCTGTATTCCATACAATTTCTAAATTAATTGTATCATATCCATGTACTATTTTATTTCTCATTCCTATAATTTGTTTCCATGGTATCTTATTATATTCTTTCATAAATTCTAAAGACAAACCATTAGCTAATTCACCAATTTGAAATAAATTAAAACATACCACTTCTTTAACGTCATCATTTCTTGAGAACTCTGCTTCCGTAATATTTGATACTTTGGAAGTTACACGACTACATCTTTTCATAATTTGTAATAATATACCCTTATCTTTAACTCCTAACATAATTTAATCATATCCTCCATAATTTGCATTTTAAAATAGTCATCAATATAAGATGAATCAAAAACAATATCTACTTTCTTATTTAAAGCTTTTTCTAATTCATCTTCGAGTAATCCTTGGTCTATAAATGTTTTAATATTTCCTTTATTACAATATATATCAATATCACTTGATTCTTTTGCTTCTCCCCTTGCATATGATCCAAATAAATAAATTTCATTAATGCCATATTTATTAAGAATAGGTTTGATTATAGTTTTAATTTCTTTAATTGTATATATAGATTTGTTTAAATCAGTATTAATTAATGATACTATATAAGCATTTCTATTCTCAATATTATCCAAATATTTTATTATATTAGCATCTGACTTCTTTACTCTAAATTGATACATTTTATAACTATTCTTATTAAAATTAGAAATGTATTCATTTTGGTTGAATGACATATTATCACCTCTTATATACATATGATATCATATGTTTTTAAATTTGTCAAGTCTTTACAGTACAATTTTCTCGTTTAAATTTAAAAAATAATTTAAACGTTCATCTGCATCTACTGAAAAAAACTTGATAAATTATTTGCATATAATTCAATATCTGAATCTGATAAATTCAAATAATCTCCGGTATCAACATCAATAAACTTATTATTCTTTTTTCCATAATAATTAGATGGACCAGCATAATACTTTCTAGAATCAATATTTGAATAATCTAAATCAAATTCATATGAATATTCCATCATTTCCAATGTAGTTATATAATAAATTACATATCCTAAACCTTCAAAATCAACATAAACATAATCTGGTGAATCATTAAAATTATATAAATACTCTATACTATTAATTTCAACGTTGCCAAATATTTTGATTGTTTCTTCAATAAAAAGTTCTTGTTCATCTTCTTATATATTCAATGTATAGGCATTTACTTTTGTTCTAATATTTACAAATATAAATGTCAAAACCAAAGTAAAAATCATCAATAATTTTATCCAACTTTATTTCAAGTTCTTCTACTGCCAAGTGATTAGCTATCCTTTTTGCTAGTGCATCTAACTTCATTGCTTTTCATACCCCATAATAATGTAATAAAGAACTCCACTATTGATGGAGTCCTGTTTTACAAAGTTTAGTTTCTTTAATATTATCAAGTTTATTTGTTTCTATAATCACATGCCAACCAGCCATATCACAAGTTGCATAATCACTATCACAAGTGGTCTTGATACTCACAGTTAATGTACCTATTTTATTTACACTATAACCATCATATTTATGTCTATAACTACCACTATTTTCTTCTAAAATTACAATAATTATTGAACTATTTTTAAAGTACTCTTCATCATATTTTTCTATAGCATTGGCAAAACCAATTGTACTATCACTTGCTATTTTCTCACGAGGCCCTAAACTAAATTTTTTTAGATTAACATTGTAATATTCCAGTAATTCTTTATGTGAATTAACTATTATTACACCTTCTGAATTTTCAACCCAATTAGTTTTTATAAATTGAATATTATCATTACTAGTAGAAAAACCACTTGTAAATAATAATGCACTAAACAGACTTAATACAATCGATATTTTAAATAATATTTTCATTGAATGTCCCCCACTACTATAATTATATCATTTTTTCGGTTAATTTACAAGATAAACGAATAATTTCATCTTGCTTAGGATTTTTAAAAATGTAAAAAGAGTTTTTGGCAGGTAATTTTTTTTAATTAAGTAGTTATTATTTTAACATTTTTGACCGACTTAATGTGTAAGATAATCTATTTGAATACAAATTGTGTACACTCCTTAAAAAATGCGTACAGTTGAAAAAAACTAGAAGAATTAGTTCATAGCTCCTCTAGCTCTTTTATTGATATTTGATTTTTTCTAATTGCTGCACTTTATTTTTTCTTGGTGAACAATGCTTTGATTTTTGCTCCGAGATTTTTGAAGAAGTTTCCGATAGCAGTGAAGCCTTTCTTCAAAGCAACGCCCAAATCTGCAAAGGTCTTTTTCCTGACTGCGAACCAGAAGATTGCAAATCCGCCGATTCCTGCGACCGCTACTGAACCGATTACGATACCTGCAATTTGTCCGCCCGAAAGTCCTTTCTTTGCCGCGGGAGCATCTTCATACACAGCAGTAAGAGTTGTTGCGCCCGTGACGGTGAAGGTATAGGTGGCATCCGTGCTGACGATATTGCCGCTCGC
>JAEDGC010000102.1 GCA_016297695.1 Bacilli bacterium | reverse complement strand
TTTTCCATACAATAAAATATAAAAAATATTCTAGATACCTTATTAAATACCTTGCGTGAGGGTATATAAAAGGTATCTAATTTGCATTAATAGACTAAAAAAAACTTTAAAGGCAAGGATTTTGTTAGATAGGTACCAGTACCAAAGTGGGTTAGAGCATAAAATAGTATTATGCTACATTGATATAATAGGTGTATATATGCTATAATAAAAATTAATTAAAATACAAGTGTCTGAAATTTATAGGAGATGAAATTATGATTGAAAGAATAAAGATTATAATTAATCCTGAAGATAAACAAATAGATGAAATGTCATCAAATGAGATGATTGAACTTTTGATAAAACTTAATAAATGTTTAAGATGTTTAGATAGCGAGGAAGTAAGAAGTGATGGTATGATTGCTGGTGATATGGTTGCACCAACAAGAGAAGTTCAAGATAAAGTTTTAGATTATTTAATGAATAACATATCAAAAATTAAAGATAAAAGATCAAAAGCAGCTATAACATATTATACATTACTAAATTTACATATGTTTAGTGATGGTAATGGAAGAACTTCAAGATTTATGTATGATTTAATAAGTGGAGATTTAGATGAAAAAAATTTATCATATTATTTTCATAAAGACTCTAATAATACTTTTGAACAAAAAAATCAACTTGAATTAGATAAAGGAATTTTGGATATTACTGAAGTGAATAGAATTCCAGATAAAATATTATCTAAACAATTAAATTTTATTCCTAAGGGAATGTTGGAAATATATCCTTGGATAACTGTTGGTCATACTGATGCAAGTCCAGATACTGATAGGATATTACCAGAAAATGTAGTAAATGAACTTTCGGAAAAAGAATTGAAAGATTTGGATGTGATATTAAGAGATGGATATGGAGTAAAATTAACAACTAGCGGATTAGCAATGTTATATGTTATTCAGAAGAAAGGGCAAATGAATCAATGGATAGAGTATGCTCACGAGGATGAAAAACAAGGATTTGCAGTTCCAGGTAGATTTAATATATCAATATATAGACATCCTGAAAGGCTTGTAAATTGGAATGTAGATGATTTTAGAGATGTGATTGCTGCAGGTAATAGTATAAAATATGCAAGGCTAACAAGTCTTATTAATATATTTATAAGTCAAGAAAAATATATAGATGAAGATACAGGAAAGACTTATGCTAGTGAGATTATAAAACCAGAATTAGCAATTAAAAAAGATGATGTGATTAGTAGATAAATAATACATAAAGTATACAAAAATATTTACATTTTAGATACCTTTTTAGATACCCTCAGCTATAAATGAGAGGTGATTTATAGGGAAATATAGTAACAAAAAGTGGCCAATTAACAAGAAAAATGGTAAAAAATAACCAGAAAAGTAATAAATGAGAAGGCCATGTGGTTCAGGTAAAAAGTATAAAAATTGTTGTGGTAAGTAGTTTTAAGCTCGCATTTACGAGCTTTTTTAATACCAGTTTTTAATTAGATAAGTTTTTAGGTAAGTTCTCAGTTTATCTAAAACTTATCTAAAATTCATTATGTTTGAGAAAAGTATTGAAAAATAAAGCTTTTTTATAAAAATGTACACTTCACCAATGATATGTGTATTTTAGGCTAAATGGAAAATTTAATGAAAATATGTTATAATTAAAGAAATTTGAAAGTGGAGTTGTTATGAAAAGGAATAATTTAATAAAAGTATTGAAGAAAATATATAAATTGTTAGATACAAAACAGAAATTAAGATTTATTTTAATAATTATTATAATGATAGTTTCTGCTACACTTGCTCAAATGACACCAAAAGCAATAGGATGGCTTACAGATGATATATTAACTAAGAATGAAATATCATTTAATAAAGTAATTCCTTTTTTAGTTTTTATATTAATAGTAAATGTAGCAAATGAAGTAATAAAAATATTTAGAAGAGTATTAGTTGAAGATACAGCAACAAGAACAGAAAAGAAAGCAAGAGGAATGGTAATAAAGTCATTATTAATGGCTCCGCTTTCTTATTTTAGAAAGAATATGACTGGAAATATTCATGGAAGACTTAATAGGTGTTTAGATGGAACTATTAAATTAGAAAAATTGTTGTTTATGGATTTTGCTCCAGCAATATTTAATGCAATCGCTGCAATTATAACTATATTTTTAACACTACCAATAACATTAGCTATGCCTATGTTGTTAGTTATACCTATTGGAGTATTTATTGTATTAAAACAAATAAAAAGTCAAAAAGGTATTAGGGTTGAACTATTAGAAAGTAAATCAGGAATGGATGGAACTATAGTTGAACTTATAAATGGCATTGAAGTTATAAGAATTTGTGATAGTTTAGACTTTGAAACTAAAAGATTTGATGATAAGGGTGAGTTTTTAAGAGCAAAAGAAATGAAACATCATAAAGCAATGGCAATGTATGATTGTTTAAAATTTATTAATCAAGCAGTATTTACAGTGTTAGTAATTGGAATTTCTACTTATCTAGCAACTAAAAATATAATTTCAGTAGGTGCTGTATTAACTGCATATTTATGTTTTAATCAATTACTAAGACCGTTAGAGGAATTGCATAGAATATTTGATGAAGTTTCTGAATGTACAGTTTTAGCAACTGATTTCTTTAAAATGGTAGAAATAGAAAATGATTTCTCATATTTACCTATAAAAACGAAATCAGAAAATAAAACAACAAATGAGATTATAAATATGGAAAATATTACTTTCTATTATTCTGAAAATGAAGATAAAATCATTTTGGATAACTTTAATATAGATATAGAAAAAGGAATGTATCTTGGAATTGCTGGACCTTCAGGCTGTGGTAAATCTTCATTAATAAAATCTATTTGCAAGTTAGAAAAAGCAGAAGGAACAATAATTGTTGATGATAAGAATATTGACAATTTAACAAGAAAAGATTTGTCAAAATTAATAGCATTAGTACCACAAAGCC
Organism: Bacilli bacterium; assembly: GCA_016297695.1. Classification (GTDB taxonomy): domain Bacteria; phylum Bacillota_I; class Bacilli_A; order RF39; family UBA660; genus RUG14121. The sequence continues at coordinate 855 of JAEDGC010000102.1, read as the reverse complement.
CATTCTTAATTGCAGGGACAATATTTGAAAATATAACATATGGAATAGATAGAGAAGTTTCAATCGATGAAGTAGAAGAAGCAGCTAAAAGAGCATATATTTATGATTATATAAACGGACTTCCAGATAAATTTGACTCATTAGTTTCTGAAGGAGGAAACAATTTATCAGGTGGACAAAGACAAAGAATAGCAATTGCTAGAATATTCTTAAGAAAGCCTAAAATATTAATTTTGGATGAAGCAACTTCAGCTCTTGATAATACATCTGAAAAATATATTCAGGCTGAAATAGAAAAAATGAAACAAGAAAATAATACAACAATTATTGCAATAGCACATAGATTAACTACACTAAAAAACTGTGATAGAATTATAGTACTTAATAAAGGTAAGATTGAAGAAGATGGCAAATTTGATGATCTTATAGAAAAAAATGGAATGTTTAGCGATATGTACTATGGAAAATTAAATTAAAATTTAGATAAGTTTTTAGATAAGTTCTACTACCTATGCCGAAGTAAACTACATAAATTTTTAGCAGAAAAAACAGTGGTAAAAATACAACCAATGTTGTGGTAAATAAAAAGAACTAAGTATCATCAAAATACTTAGTCTTTTCTTTATTCAATTGTAATTATTTTAAATATTTCTTCAATTTTTACGGGATGAATTGTTATAGAAATAAGTAAATTAATATTTCTATTATCATCTATAAAAAAAGTTTATTAGTATCATTTTCATATGTTTTAAGATTTTCATCTATTAAATAATCATAATATTTAGAATCGTCAAAACTTGAATAATAACTATTAATAATTCCATTTTTTACTTTTTCGTTAAAATAATCTTTATT
>JAEDGC010000001.1 GCA_016297695.1 Bacilli bacterium | reverse complement strand
ATGTAGATAAGATAGGAGATATTCCTTACGGCGGCGGTTGGACTCTTATGAAGAAGGAGTTTGAAGAAGTCTTTCGTACAATGACTCAGCTCGGATATGCGGTATTTTTCATATCACATTGTAAAGATAAGGTTTTCAAAATGGAAGATGGAACAGAATATAATCAAGTAGTTCCTTCTTGTCCAAGTTCTTTTAACAATATCGCAAAAGATATGGCTGATATATATGCTTATGCTAAAAAGTATAAGGATAAGGAAACTGGTACTGCTCAAGTAAAACTGATTTTAAGATCAATAGATAACAGTGTTGATACTGGTTGCCGCTTCAAATATATAGATCCAGAAATACCTATGGATTATAACGCTCTTGTAGACGCTTTAAATAAAGCAATAGATACAGAAGCAAAAATATATGATAATAAATATGTTACTGATGAAAGAAATGTTGAATCTGTTAAGAAAGAACTTGATTATGATAGTTTAATTACAGAATTTTCAGATATGACAAAGAAACTTATGACAAAAGATGCTCCTTTCTATGGACCAAAGATTACTTATATTGTTGAGAAGTATCTTGGAAAGGGTAAGAAAGTTTCAGAATCTTCTATTGCACAGGTTGAGCTTATAGATTTAATTGTTGCGGAGATTAAAGATGAACTTTTAAAGTAAAATCATAGAGGGGTAAATATTTATCCCTCTATATTTTTTAGAAAGGAGTTTTAATTTTGCCACATCCAGTAATTTGTTATTATTGCGGCGAGACCTTCGATCGAGATAGAGAGCCTTTTATCAAGATACAAGAAAGAAGATATGCCCATAAAAATTGTGCAGAACAAAGTGGAAAAGATTTAAAAGAATTAGAAGAATATATAAAAAAGGTTTTCTGTGAAAATGAGATAAATGCAAAAATAAAAAAGCAACTTGCAGAATTTAGAAAAGAATATCATTATACCTATTCTGGAATATTAAAAACTTTAAAATGGTGGTTTGAAGTACAAGGTGGTTCAATTGATAAATCTTTAGGTGGAATAGGCATTGTACCATATATTTATAAAGAAGCTGAACAATATTATTATAAAATATTTGAAGCTCAAAAAAAGAATATAAATAAAAATATAAATCAAGAAGTAATAGAAATAACTATTACCCCACCAGAAAAAGATAATAAAATAAAATTATTTAATTTAGATATGGAGGATAATGATAATAATGAATAATAAATATGTTGATTCATTATCAATTCTTCATGTAATAGGAAATGTTTATAAAACACCATCTATTTTAGATGATGAAAAATATAAATTCTTAGAAGAATATTTTCCAAATGATTTTCATAGAATAGTGTTTGGCGCAATATATAATCTACATATGTTAGGTAATAAAGAAATAACAACTTTGACTATTGATGATTATTTATCACAAAGACCTAAACAATATGGAATCTATAAAAGCAATAACGGAAGTGAATATTTAGAAAAAGCAGCAGAATATTCTACAATAGAAACATTTCCTTATTATTACAATAGAGTAAAGAAATTTACTTTATTAAGAATGTACAATGAAAAATGCGGAATGGATTTATCTTGGTTATATGATACAGATAATATTTTAGATGCAACAAAGAAACAAAAGCAAGAAGATTGGTTAGATAATACATCAGTTGAAGAAATTGCGGAAATTATTGATAAGAAAATTCAAGATGTAAGATTAGACTATGCGGAAGATTTTGATAAAAAAGGCATTCAAGCCGGTGATGGACTTGATTCACTTATTGATAATTTTATGAATACGCCTGATTTTGGGTATCCTATGTATGGTGACTATATTAATACTATTACTCGTGGAGCAAGACTTAAAAAAGTGTATATGCGTTCCGCAGCAACCGGACTAGGTAAATCTCGTACAATGATTGCAGATATTTGCTCTTTTGCTTGTAATGAAATTTTTAATACTAAAACAAGAGAGTGGGAAACTAATGGAACGAAAGAACCAAGCCTTTTTATTTCTACTGAACAAGAAAAAGCAGAAATACAATCTATGATGTTGTGCTTCGTTAGTGGAGTAAATGAAGATCACATACTCACAGGTAAATATGAAGAAGGAGAACTTGCAAGAGTTAGAAAAGCTGCAGAAATATTAAAAAACTCTCCTTTATATATAGAAGAATTACCGGATTTTAGTATGCAAGATATTGAAAACTGTATTAAGCGTAACATTAGAGATAATGGTGTAAAATATGTAGCTTTTGATTATATTCATTCAAGTATGAAAATTTTAAGTGAAATATCGAGCAAAGCAGGAGTTAAGGGATTGCGTGAAGATAATATACTTTTTATGATTGGAGTAAGATTAAAGGATTTAGCTAATCAATATGAAATATTTATACTTACTGCAACTCAATTAAATGGTAATTATCAAGACGCTAAAGAATACGATCAAAATCTACTGAGAGGCGCAAAGAGCTTGGGTGATTGGACAAGGTTTAATAATTATTATATATTCTTTTTTAATATTGATGTAGGGATAAAACCTAAATCAATATTAAGGAGAAAATTATATGAAAAGAATTGAGTTTTCTAAAGAAGAAATTGAAAAAATAATTAATTTATATGTTAATAAGAATATTGGCATGGCTAAAATAGGAGCTATGTTTAATGTATCAAAAAGTGTTATTTCTCGTATTATTAAAGAAAATAATATTACACATAGAAATGACAATCACAAATATATTGCAGATTATAGAAAATTTCAATATATTGATACAGCAGAAAAAGCTTATTGGTTAGGCTTTATAGCTGCTGACGGTTGTGTTTATAAAAGAACAGATAATAACGCTGGTAACTTTATGTTTATAAATATTCATCAAAAAGATAGAGAACATTTAGAAAAATTTCGAGAATTTATGAATAGCAATGTAAACATAATAGATTATATTCAAAATCAAGGTTTTTCTAATAATACCCCTATGAGCAAAGTCATTCTTAATAGTAATGATTTAGTTCAAGATTTAATAGATAAAGGGATTGTTCCAAGAAAGAGTTTAATTTTAAAACCACCAAAAATAGACGAACAATTTTTTCTTCCATTTATTTTAGGATATTTTGATGGAGATGGATGTTTATCTTTAATTGAAAAAACTCATCAATTTGAATTATCTTTCGTTGGAACTAAAGAATTATTAACCTGGATTAACGATTTACTTTCAATTTCAAACCATTTAGGACAAAGACATATTACAGAAAAAAATAATTATTTTATTAAATGTGGTGGCACTTTTAAACCTTATAATATTTTAAAAATTTTATATGATAGTGTTTCAGTACATTTAGATAGAAAATATAATAAATATAAGACTTTGGAAACAGTCGTCCTTAGTAGAAATACTAAGTGATTATCAGACGGTGAATTGCTGGAAAACCCTTAGAGCTTTCTAAACTACAACATAAATTTGAAATAAAATTAAATGTGAATGTTTAAAAATTAGAAAGATTGGGCAATCAGCAGCCAAGTTCCGAATAGGAAAAGGTTCAACGACTATCCCGCCAGGGAGTAGGATTAACAATCCGAAGTGCCGTCTACCTTCATTATTACAAAAGGTAAAGATATAGTCTACTCCTTTATGAAAATAAAGGTATTAAGGAAAATAGATTTCGGAATGATTTTACTTAAAGCTACACCTACTGATCTTGAAGCTTTAAAAAGTATTTTAATTAAACAGGGAGTTGAAACTCCAGATATGAAAATATCAGTTTATAAAAATCGTAGAGGTAGATATAGAGATATTCTATTATGGTGTAAAAGTGATAGAGGCACTTGCCGCATTAATCCTCTATTTGTTACTGATTATCAATTTGAATTATTAGATATTCCAAATATAAAAATAAAAGTGAAAGAGCCAGATTTTAATGACAAATAAAGATTTTATAAAACAAGGATTGACTATTGATAATATTGAATATTTTTTAACCTATATGCAAGCTGAACCAATAAGAAAAAATGATATTATAGTTAGTAAAACTATATGTCATAATCCTGTTGGAGAAGGAAGTCATAAATTATATTATTATGCAAATACTTCTTTATTTAAATGTTTTACTGATTGTGATGGAGATGCGTTTGATATATTCGATTTAGTTATTAAAATATTTAAACTACAAGGAAAAGAATTATCTTTACCACAAGCAATTACTTATATTGCAAATTTTTTTAATATTCCTATTAATAATATTGAAATAAATGATAATCAAGAGAATAAATTAGAAGATTGGATTTTTTTAAATAAATATAATAATCTTACAGACCATAAAAGTAAAAAGATAGTAGAGTTAAAAGAATATGATAATAATGTGATTAAGAATTTTCCTCAACCCGCAATTATCCCCTGGATAAGAGAAGGTATTAAAAAAGAAATATGTGATAATAAAAATATTCATTTTAACCCTTGTAATAACAGTGTAATAATTCCTCATTATAACATAGATAATAAATTAATAGGAATTAGGGAGCGGACACTATCAAAAGAGCAAGAACAATATGGAAAATATAAACCTGCAATTTTTAAAGGTATAATGTATAATCATCCTCTTGGATATAATCTTTATAATTTAAATTGGTCTAAAAATAATATTAAATCAATAGGTAAAGCAATTATATTAGAAGGTGAAAAAGGTTGCCTTCAATATTCTTCTTATTTTGGAAAAGAAAATGATATATCTGTTGCAGTTTGCGGAAGTAATTTATTAACTTATCAAGTTGAATTATTAATTTCATCTGGCGCACAAGAATTAATAATAGGATTTGATAAACAATTTCAAGATATTAATTCAGATGAAGCAAAGAGATGGATTAAAAAACTTGAAGAAATTTATAATAAATTTAATAATTATATTACTATTTCTTTTATTTTTGATAAACATGGTTTATTGCCTTATAAGGCTTCTCCAACTGACTTAGGTAAAGATATATTTTTAAAATTATTTAAAGAAAGGATTTATTTATAAATGACATTTGCTGAAAAAGAGCAAGATATATTTGAATTATCTAATAAAGATAATTATTATTTTGTACAATGTATTAGCTCAGATTTTAAAATGGGTAAAGGTATAGCTTTAGAATTTAATAGAGTATTCAATTGCAAAAATGAATTGGTAAAAGAATTTAAAAATTTTAAATGGGAAAATACAGGAAGATGTATAAAAGCAAAGAATAGTATTGTTTTTCATTTAATTACAAAGAATAGATATTGGGATAAACCCACTTACCGCACTTTAAAAGAAAGTTTAATGGAATTAAAAACATTATGCTTAGAACAAAATATAAAAAAACTTGTTATGCCAAAAATAGGCTGCGGACTTGATAAATTACAATGGAACACAGTAAAAGAAAATATAATAAAAATTTTTAATGATACAGACATTGAAATTTTAATATGCTATTTAGATTAAGGAGGATAAAAATGAAAAAGAAACTATTAGAAAAAATTGAAAGTGCTACCTTAGATTATTTAATGGCTTATTATCATACCACTATTCATACACGACCAGTTATGCTATTAAATCCAAAAATGATGAATATGCTTCAAAACGAGATTATTCAAAAGAATAATAAATATTATTTTTTAGACAAGATAGAAGTTATTGAAGCAGAACATTTAAAAGATTATGAGGTGGAAGTTCATTGAATTATAAATTAATCAATCCTCCATCTTCATTCTCCGCAACAGAACAAATATTATATAATAGAGGTATTGATACTGCGGAATTTGGTTCATATATACATACAACAGATAATGATATTAATGATTTTTCATTATTAAACATTAATCAATTAACAAGAGCAAGAGTTGCTTTAGAAAGGTGTATGAACCAACAACAGAAAATAGCTATTGTTGTTGACAGTGACTGTGATGGTTTTACATCTGCCGCATTTCTTATTAATTATTTATATTCTGTTGATAAAGAATATGTTGAGAATAATTTAGATTGGATCCATCATCAAAAGAAAGCACATGGATTAAAAGATTGTATAGATAATATAACTGCAAATAATTACTCTTTAATTATCATTCCAGACGGCGGCACTAATGACTATTTAGAGCATAAATTATTGTATAAACATAATATAGAGTGTATTATTTTAGATCATCATGAAATAGAAGATAATATTAATATAGAAGAATATCAAGAAGCTATTATCATTAACAATCAACTATGTGATTATCCTAATAAAAATTTTTCAGGAGTAGGAATAGTATATCAATTTTGTAGATATTTAGATGATTGTTGGAATTGTACATATTCAGATGATTTTATAGATTTACTAGCTATTGGTTTGATCGGAGATATGGTCTCTTTAAGAGAAAAAGAAACGCATCATTTAGTTTGGAAAGGTTTAAAAGAACAATCTATTAGAAACCCTTTTATTTCTGGAATTATTAATAAAAATGAATTTTCATTAAATAAAGCTGAATATAAATCAGAATATTTAAAAGTAAGCCCTATGGGCGCCGCATTTTTTATAGTACCATTTATAAATGCAATAACAAGAAGTGGAACTATTGAAGAAAAAGAAGTAGTCTTTGAATCGTTTTTAATACATAAAGCGTTTTGTAAAATACCATCTAATAAAAGAGGGCATAAACTAGGCGAAATGGAAACAATAGTTGAACAAGCTTTAAGAACTGTCACAAATGTTAAAAACAGGCAAACAAAACTTCAAGATCAAGGAGTCAGTGCTCTTGAAAAAGAAGTTGATGATAAATTACAAAATCATAAAGCTTTAATTTTTAAAACTGCGGTAGATCCTAATGTAGCTGGTTTAATAGGAAATAAGATAGCAAATAAATATCAAAGACCAGTATGTATTCTTAATAAATATGAAGAATTTTATCAAGGTTCTGCTCGTGGATATGAAAAGGCAGATATTAAGAATTTTAAAAAGATATGTAAAGGATTTCCGCATATAGATTTTGTAGCCGGACACCCTAACGCATTTGGTATTTCTATTCCAGTTAATGAAATAGATAATTTTGAAAAATATTTAGATTTAGAATTAAAAGATACACCAATGATTGCAACCTATTATGTAGATTATATTTTTAATGGAGAAGAAGCTATTGATTATACAACTATTTTAGATATTGCAAAAATGAATGACTTCTGGGGTAAAGATTTTGATAGAAGTCAAATAGCTATTGAAAATTTAAAAATAAATTCAAATATGATAAATGTTTATACTAAAAATACTGTGAAAATAACTTTAGCAAACAAAGTTTGTTTAATGATATTTAATGCAACAGATGAACAATGTGAATATTTAAGTTGCGGCAATTATTCATTTAATCTAACTGCTATTGGGGAATGTATTAAAAATGAATATATGGGACATATTACTCCTCAAATTAAAATAATAGATTATACTTTAAATTTTGATTTTTAAGCAAGCTCGGTCCAGAAACAGTTGATTGTACGAGGAAAAGGATTTTTGATTTTAGTAATTTTTTTATCCAAAATCCTTTTTCTCTTTATTTTTTTAAAAAAATATGATATAATTTGTATAGAGAAAAAATTAAAGGAGAAACAGAGAGAATAATGCAATTAACAAAAAAACAAGAAGAAGGATTAAAACTTGCTATCGCAAGATATAAAAATAAAGAAAAATATACAGTAATTGCTGGATTTGCAGGTTCAGGTAAATCAACTCTTATTAAATTTATTGTTGAAGCATTAAAAAATGAAGATGATATAACAGATAATGATATTGTTTATACTTGTTTTACTGGAAAGGCTTGTAATGTATTAATTAAAAAAGGTCTACGAAATTCTTTCACTCTTCATAAGTTATTATATGAGAGCAAACCTTTACCAAATGGACAGTATTTAAGATTACCAAAAGACTATATTGATGCGAAGATAGTGGTTGTAGATGAAGTCTCAATGGCTCCAAAAGAGTTAATAGACACATTATTTAAACATAATGTCTATGTGATATGTTGCGGAGATCCAGGACAATTGCCGCCCATATCTAAAAATGACGATAATCATTTACTTGATCATCCTCATGTATTTTTAGATGAAATAATGAGACAGGCTCAAGAATCTGAAATTATAAGACTTACAATGGATATAAGAAATGGCAAACAAATTCCAAACTCTTATGATGGTAAAGAAGTAAAAATTTTTCCTAAAAAAGAATTAAATTCTGGAATGCTACTTTGGGCAGACCAAATTCTTACCGCAACAAATAATACAAGAATCAATATTAATAATACAGTAAGAAAACTATTAAATAAGCCTGAAAATCCAGCAAATGGAGATAAAGTTATTTGTTTAAGAAATTATTGGGATGATATAAATGATAATTTTGACGCTCTTGTGAATGGAACTATTGGAACTTTAAAAAATGTAAAAGAAAGAGTTCAATATATTCCTAGAAAGTGTGACGTAAGTGGAATTAATAAATTTAATGTAATAGAGGCTAAATTTGTAGATGAATTTAATTCTACCTATGATACATTTAATATGGACAAACAGCTATTTATAAATGGAAAAAATAGTTTAGATTGGAATACTTCATATAAATTAATGAAAAATAAATATATGTACATGATACCTTATGAATTTACATATGGATATGCAATTACTTGTTGGAAAGCTCAAGGTAGCGAATGGGAAAAAGTATTAGTAATAGAGGAAAATTTCCCTTTTGATAAAGAAGAGCATAAGAAGTTTCTTTATACAGCTATAACAAGGGCTTCTGATAAAGTCGTTTTGATAAGATAAAAATAATTTTGATTTTATTGAAAAAATATGGTATAATAATAATAGAGAAAAAAGAAAGGAAAAAAGTATGGATTTATATAGTAGATTTGAACCTCATTCACATACATATTTTTCTAATATTAGATTACCAGATTGTATAAATACACCACAGGCGCTAATAGATAGAGCGCTTGATTTAGGTTTATCTGGAATTGCAATTACAGACCACGAAAGTCTAGGTGGCGCAGTAGAAGTAAAAAAATATGAAAAAATAATACAGCAGGAACATCCAGATTTTAAGGTAGCTTTAGGAAATGAAATATATTTAACTCCAAATAGAGAAAATAAACAAGACTATTTTCATTTTATTTTAATAGCTAAAAATGATAGAGGATTTCGTGCATTGAAAGAGCTATCTTCAAAAGCTTGGTTAAATGGATATACTGAGAGGAAACAGTTTAGAGTTCCTACTTTATATAGTGAATTATCAAATATAGTAAAGCGTTTTCCCAATAGTTTAATAGCTACTACAGCTTGTCTAGGCGGAGAAGTGTCAAAACGTCTTTCTCGTATGATATATGCAGAAAAGATTGGAGATACAGAAACAGTAACAATAGAACATAATGCAATTGTTAATTTTGTGTTATGGTGTAAAAAATTATTTGGAGAAGATTTTTATATAGAGTGTGCGCCTGGTTCCTCAAAAGAACAAATTGAAGTAAATAAAAGATTAAAGTCATTATCAGCTTGCTTTGATGTTCCTATGGTAGTTGGTACTGATAGTCATTATCTTACTCCTTCAGATAGATATATACATGAAGCTTATCTAAAATCAAAAGATGGAGATAGAGAAGTTGCTTCTTTTTATGAATATGCTTATTTGCAATCAAACGAAGAAATTTTTACAAATTTATTAAACTCTGATTTTGATAGAGATTTTTGTTTACAATTATTCAACAATAGTAATAAAATTTATAATAAAATAGAAAATTATAATATATTTAAAACTCAACAAATACCAACAGTTCCAGTTAAAGATTATGCAAAATCAGATTGGGCGTTAAACAATGAGAGTATGAAAGATTATCCATGTTTAAGCGAAATGTTTAATTCTGATGATAAAGTCAAAAGATATTGGGTAAATGAGTGTTGGGATGCTCTTGATAAAAAAATTGGAAAATGGTCAGAACATATTGAATATGTTAAAGAACTTGAAGAAGAAGCAAGAGTAAAATCAATTATTAGTGAAAAATTAAATAATAATATGTTCCAGTATCCAGTTACTTTACAACATTATATTGATATGATATGGGATTGCGGCAGTACAATTGGTGCGGGAAGAGGTAGTGCTTGTGCTGGTTTAAATCATTATTTATTAGGTATTACTCAGTTAGACCCAATTCAACATAACTTTCCATTTTTTAGATATTTAAATGAAGAGAGAGTCGAACTGGGTAGTCTATAGTTGATATTGCCCAGTTGTAAAAAAAGATTGTGAACCCTGCTAAGGGGTGTTGTGGAAACACAGCTAACGGTATCAGTGAAATAAGGCTTTATGCACGAATCAACTGACTAAGAGAGCGCATGACCAGTAATGGTTAGATTCGTGATACCGTGCTAAATTTTTCCAAAATATTAAAAATAAATAAGCCATATAAAGGATATTATTGGAAAAAAGAAGTGTAGAGACTAATATAGAGGGGCAGAGATAAGCGCTACCCCGTAGTGCAATCTAGTAACAGACGAAGTAAAATACTCTCAGTAATCTGTTATAAAAGAGATAGTCCATTAAAGGATATCGATATTGATTTAGCGCCTTCTAAAAGACCTAAAATTATTAGAGAGATTAAGAAAGAAAGAAGACAATACTTAGATCAATCATTAGACCCACAGTTTTTAGATGAATTAGGGGCAACTTGTGTAGCAACTTATGGAACAGAAACTTCTAAATCTGTTGTATTAACCGCTTGCAGAGGTTATGTTAATGAAGATTTCCCGCAAGGAATAGATAGTGATATTGCTCAATATTTATCTTCTTTAATTCCAGTAGAAAGAGGCTTTAATTGGTCGATAAAAGATGTTTATTATGGAAACAAAGAAAAAAACAGACCATATGTAAAACTATTTAAAATAGAAGTAGACAAATATCCAAATCTATTAAATATTATGCTTCAACTTGAAGGATTAATTAAATCAAGAGGAGTTCATGCATCTGGTATAGTGTTTTTTGATGGAGATCCATTTGAAGTAACTTGTTTTATGAGAGCGCCGAATGGAGAAGTAATAACTCAATTTGATTTGCATGATGTAGAAGCAACTGGCGCAACAAAGTTTGATTTTCTTATTACTAAAATTCAAGATAAAATTACAACTTTTATTGAATTATTACAAAGAGATAATTTACTACCTAAAGATTGGACAATTAGACAAATCTATGAAACATATTTTCAACCTGATAAACTTCCATTAGATGATGATAAATTATGGGGTGCTATTGAAGATAATGAAGTCCTTGATCTCTTCCAGTTTGATTCAGATGTAGGAAGACAAGCAGCTAAAAAAATTAAGCCTAAAAATATTATTGAGTTATCTGACGCAAATAGCTTATTAAGATTAATGCCTGAAACAAAAAATGCGGAAACTCCTCTTGATAAATATGTAAGATATAAAAATAATATTCAATTATGGTATGATGAAATGAAAGAAGAAGGATTAACTCAAGAAGAAATGAAAACACTTGAACCGTATTTCTTATCTTCTTTTGGAGTTCCGCCAAGTCAAGAGCAGTTAATGCTTATGTTAATGGATAAAAATATTTGTAATTTTTCTTTAGCAGAAGCTAATAGCGCACGTAAGATTGTTGGTAAGAAACAATTGGATAAGATCCCATTCTTGCATGATGAGATTATGAAGAGAGCTGCAAGAAAAGAATTAGGAGATTACATATGGAAAGCTGGAGTGGGTCCACAGATGGGGTGAACGAAAAACTTGCCCCTAAACACTTTACCGTTTATCAACGGGGTATTTAATTTTTGGACAAAAAGATTAAATGCTAACGGGGAATTCTAAAATAACAGTGAGGATATAAAAAATATCTTAACTGTTGTCATGAAAATCCCGTGGGAAACTTTAAAGGATATGACAACAGTAAATACAAAGTATAAAGGAGAAAAAATTATGTACTATATTTACTGTTACACAAACAAAATTAACAATCACAAATATGTTGGACAAACAAATAATTATGAAAGGAGAATAAGAGAACATCATTCATGTGCTTTTAATGAAAAAGCAAGTTCTTATAATGATTTAATTCATAAAAAAATAAGAGAGTATGGAGAAGATAATTTTGAAATATCTATAATTGAAACTCTTTTTACAGAAGATATTGAAGAAGTTAATCAAAGAGAGATATACTGGATTGATAAACTTCAAAGTCATTGTTCAACCGGACTTGGATATAATGTCAGTATAGGCGGAGAACGAAAAGGCTTTAGTTCAATATTAAGTCAAGATGAACTAAAAACATTAAAAGAAGAAATAAAACAGGGTGTTCCTTATTATGAGTTAGAAAATAAATATAATATATCAGCTGCATTTATTTCATCTATAAATAATGGAGTTTATTTTAAAGATGACCAAGAAAAATATCCATTATTTAAATATTATAAAGATGATAAAGATTATGATGAACTAATAGATTTATTATTAAATTCAACTTATTCTTATACAAAAATAGCAGAAATGTTAAATATTGGAGTATCTACTATTAAAAAGATAAATGCTGGTACAATGCGGCATGGTCTATATCCAACATATCCTATAAGAAAAAAATCTGCAAATGAACAAAGAGCAGACAAAATAAAAGAATTACTATTGACAACATCATTATCTAATAAACAAATTGGAGAAATGGTTGGTGCTTCTGAGGAAACTGTTAGAAGAGTTAAAGTAGGACAAGTTTTTAAAGATGATAAGTTGTCATATCCTTTATCGAACCTGTAACGACTATCCCAAGTTAGATTGGGAGTACGATTTCTATTGATACGAAATTGGAAAAGGTGTTCTCACAATTGTGAGTAAAAGATAGTCTAAGCTTTTTAGAAATAAAAAGATTCTTGATAGTTTTTCCGTCATACACGCAACCTCTTACTCCTATATCGGGGTCCAATCTGCATTTGCCGCAACTCATTGGAATCCCATATATTGGAACACCGCCTGTCTTATTGTTAATACAGAATCTTTATTAGAAAATAATGAAGATGAAGATGATGAAATTGACGTTGAAGAAAAAGATAAATCAACTGATTATGGTAAATTAGCAACAGCTATTGGAATGGTTAGATCAAGAGGTATAAAAGTATCACTAATTGATATTAATAATTCAGATTATACTTTTATTCCTGATGTAGAAAATAATGAAATTTTATTTGGTCTTAAAGGTGTTAGTAAAGTTAATAAGAAAACAATTGAACAAATTATGGCGGCAAGACCTTATAAGAGCATAAAAGAATTTATGAAAAAATGTCCGCTTAATAAACCTACAATGATTGCTTTAATTAAAGCTGGCGCTTTTGATAAATTAGATAATAACTGGGCAAAAGAATTAAATCAAGAATCTCGTATTAGTATTATGGCTTATTATATTTATACAATTAGTGAACCAAAAACTAATTTAAATTTACAAAACTTTAGCAGTTTAGTAAAATATAATTTAATACCTGATGATTTAGAGTTTACTAAACAATTATTTGATTTTAATAAATATATTAAGAAAAATAAGAAAGATATTTATTATTTATTAGATGAAAGAAGTTTAAACTTCTTACAAAAGTCAAATTTAATTGAAGAAGTAGATTTTATAAATGGAAATCCATTAATACAACAAAAAGTTTGGGATAAAATTTATTCTAAACAGATGGATTGTGTTAGAGATTGGATAAAAGAAAACAAAGAAGAATTATTACAAAAATATAATACTATTTTATTTAAGCAAAATTGGGAAAAATATGCAAGCGGAACTATTTCAGCTTGGGAAATGCAATCATTATGTTTCTATTATCACAAACATGAATTAAGTGATGTTGATGTTAATAGATATGGTGTTTCAGATTTCTTTAAATTAAATGAAAAAAGTGAAGTAGAGCGATATATTAGAAGAAAAGATATTAATATTCCTATATATAAAATTCATAAAATAGTAGGAACCGTTATAGCAAAGAAAGATAGCAAAGCCACTATAACATTATTAACTCCAACTGGAGTAGTTTCAGTTAAATTTACAAAAGAATATTACTCAATGTTTAAAAAGAGAATATCAAAACTAAATCCAGATGGAACAAAAACAGTTATAGAAGAAGGTTGGTTTAAAAAAGGAACTTTACTATTAATAAATGGTTATAGGAGAGAAGATACTTTTGTAGCTAAAACATATAAAACGACAAACTCACATCAGTTATATAAAATATTACAGGTTGTTGATAATAAAAATCTTGTTCTAACACATGAACGAGCAGAAGGAGATAGTGATGAAGAAGAATAATATTGTTATCGCTCTTTTTGGACCTAGTGGAAGCGGAAAAGATACTGGTGTACGGCTCTTAACTTCTAAATTTAAGAGCCTGCATCACATTATCCCAACTACTACTAGACCTATGAGAGATACAGAAACAAATAATGTTGATTACTATTTTGTTAATAAAGAACAATTTATACGAGGCATAACAAATAATGACTTTTATACTATAAATTATTATAATAATTGGTCTTATGGAATAAATAGAAATGAAATTGAAGATAATCCAATTAGCATAGGTGCTTTTTCAATAAAAGATATTAAGCAACTTTTAAATTTTGATAATTTAATAGTGATTCCAATTTGTATAAAAACTTCTGATAAAACAAGATTAATGCGGTGTTTAACAAGAGAAGATAATCCTGATTGCAAAGAAATATGTCGAAGATTTATTGCGGATAAGGAAGATTTTCAAAATATAGATTTTAACTTTGATACTGTAGAAAATGAAAATATGGAACTATTTAGTCATAATTTGGACATCTTAGTTAAATCATATTTAGATATTTATAAAATAAAAATGGAGTGATAAATATGAATTTTGATGAGCGAAAAAGTCATTATAGTAAATGTGGAATGTATAATGGATATGATAAAAACAATAAAGAAAGAGAAGCTTTAGACTATTATGCAACTCCGCCTGAACAAGTATATAATATTTTAAAAGAATTAAATATTGATTTTACTAATTGTTCTATACTTGAACCTTGTGCAGGTGGAGGGCATATGATTCAAGGTATTTGTTCATATTTAGAGGATAAAAATATACAGCAGTTTAATTTAATAGCAACAGATATTCAAAAAAGAGAACAAATAATTGATTTTCCAATAAAAGCTGGAAAAGAGTATGATTTTCTTTCAGACAGCTATCCTATTCAAGATATTGATTATATTATAATGAACCCTCCTTTCTCAATTATTGAACCTTTTGTTATGAAATCTTTAAGTATTGCTAATAAAGGCATAATTATGTTAGGTAGACTTCAATTTTTAGAAGGACAAAAAAGATATGAAAAAATATTAAAAGATTTTCCGCCTTCTGAAGTGTACATTTATTATGACAGAATTTCTTGCTATAAAAATGGTAGAAAAGTATTAAGTGCAGGTGTTCAAGCTTACGCATGGTTTTATTGGGATTTAACTTTTGAAAAGAAGCAACCTATAATTAAATGGATTTCAAGAGAGGGTGAAAATAAATGACTTATATGGGAAGCAAAAGAAGATATTGTAAATATATCGTACCAATTTTACAAAAGTACATTAACGATAATAATATTTCTACTTTTGTAGATATATTTTGCGGAGGAGCAAATCTCATTGATAAAATTCAATGTAATAATTTAATTGCAAATGATTTATCTCCAACTTTAATAGCTTTACATAAACAAGCGCAAGAAGATTTTTCATTAATACCAGAAGATGGTTCAAGAGAATATTGGGATTTGGCTTATGCAGAATGGAAAAAGATAAGAGCAGATAATAATTATGAACCTAAAATGCCATTATATAAGATTGGCGCAATTGAGTGGTATAGTAGTTTTGCTAATGGCGGATTTCCTCGTGGATACGCTAAGCCTACCCAAGATAGGAATTATTATCAAGAAGCATATAGAAATCATCAAAAGCAATCAAATGATTTAAATTATAAAAATATTAATTTTATTTGTTCAGATTATCTTACTTTTGATTTAAGTAATCTTCCAAAAAATACAATTATTTATTGTGATTCGCCTTATAAAGGTACTAAACCTTATGGTATCAGTCCTAAGTTTAATCACGAAGAATATTATGATTGGTTAAGAAAAACAAGTGAACAATTTCCTATCTTTATTAGTGAACAAACAATGCCTGATGATTTTGAAATTATATGGTCAAAAGATGAAGTGAATAGAACTTGCGGACTTGATAATAATTTTAAAGCTTGTGAAAAACTTTTCTTTATAGATAAGAGAAGTTAATAATATAACAAAGGATGATGTTTATGGACAATATTATATTATATTCAACTAATTGCCCTAAATGTAAAGTTTTAGAAAAGAAACTTGTACAAAAAAATATTCAATATACTAAGATAGAAAATCTTGATATATTAAGAGAAAAAGGTTTTACTTTTCTTCCAGTTTTAGAAGTAGGCTCATCAACTTTAAATTTTAAAGAAGCTGTAGACTATATAAATAAAATAGGAGGTAATACCAATGAATAAAAAAATTAAACTTGGTAAAAATTTTACAACTGAATTTAATCGTTTAACAGAAGAATATGGTGAAGAATTTGAATTATTAAATGGATTCCATGAAACCCAGTTAAATGGAACAGATTTTATTGATAATTTCACAGCAGATAATAAGCCTGTTGCTGATACAACTATTGATGCTAATGCTTCTGTTACAACTAAAGACATTCAATCTTTATTAAAAGAAAAAGATAAGTCAGAAAATAAGTTGCTGGCATTTAATAAAATATTTTATGAGCTTCAAAAGAAATATGGTATTAAAATTGCACGAGAATGGTTAAAGATGGAGATGGGACCAAATTTATATATGCATGACGCCCCTACGTCTACGTTCTTCAGTTATTGCTTCGCATATGACCTGTCAAGGTTGGCTATGGAAGGATTATTTTTTATAGATAATTACAACAATGAGCCGCCTAAACATTTACAGACATTCCTCGATGATGTAATAGAGTACATATCATTCATGTCTAACAGGTCTTCTGGCGCAGTCGGGCTCCCTGATTTATTGATCTGGCTCTTCTATTTTTGGAAGCATGATATAGAGAATAATTATTATCTTGTAAGTCCTGAGTATTATTTAAAGCAAGCTTTCCAAAAATTAATTTATAGATTAAATCAAAAATTTTATCGTGATCAAACACAAACTGTATTTTCTAATATGAGTATATTTGATAGATTATATCTTGAAGAACTTTTTGGCGGCAGAGAATATCCAGATGGAACATTTGTAATTGATTATATTGAAGATATAATGAAGATTCAAAAGATGTTTATGGATACCGTATCAGAAATAAGGACCCAGAACCTTTTCACATACCCCGTGCTCACATTCTCCTTAATCTATCGTGATGGAAAATTTGAAGATGAAGAATTTGCAAAATGGGCAAGTAAACACAATATGAAATGGAATGATTCTAATTTCTTTATAAGTGAGAATCCTGGCGCATTATCCAATTGTTGCCGCCTTATTTCAGATACAACTCAGCTTGATCCATTTATTAACTCAATAGGCGGAACAGCTTTGTCAGTTGGTTCAGTTAAAGTATCTACCATTAATCTTGAAGCTATTGCTCTTGAATATCCAAACAACGAAGATAAATTTATTGAGAGACTGAATCATATTCAGTTTATTGATATGTGTGCATTAGATGTTGTAAGGCATATAATTCAAAGAAATATTGAAAAGAAACTTCTTCCTAATTTTATGGAGGGCGGAGTTGAAATGGATAAGCTTTTCAATACAGTAGGTTCAATCTAAAGAGCCTTATATTACTTAACCAATTTAAAATATTGGGGTCACAAGGGTGGCTAACGGGGAAAGCTAAGTTAAAAATATGCCAATCCCGTGGGAGGTTATTAAAAATGAATAGACATAATCATAAGAAAAAAGATATTTATATTATAAAAAATGATATTAACAATAAGGTTTATATAGGACAAACTGTTAACCCTAAACAAAGATGGGAACAATATTGCTCTTTAGTAAAACATAAACCGAATACCCAAGTTATTACTAAAGCAATGAAAAAATATGGTATTGAACATTTTACTATGTCAATCTTAGAAAATGATGTTGTAAATTACGATGAGAGGGAAAAATATTGGATACAAAAATATAATAGTCTTGTTCCAAATGGCTATAATGTAGCTATCGGTGGAGATGGAATAGGAAGTGGAGTTAATAACCCAATAGCAAAAGTAAAAAGTGAAGATGTTTTAATGGAATTAATTGATGAAATAATTCAAAATGTTTTGCCTTTTAAAATTTTAGCAAAAAAATATGATTTATCTGAGGGACAAATTTCAGAAATTAATAGGGGCAAGGCATATTATAATTCAGAATTAAGCTATCCTCTGCGACAATCAAGATACACAGAAGAAAAAATTAAACAACTAACATATTCTTTAAAATATGAACTTGATAAAAGTTTAAAACAAATAGCGAAAGAATATGAGATTGATTTATCTTATCTTAATGACATCAACCAAGGTAGAGTTTGGTATAGGAGCTACATAAATTACCCTATAAGATTAGGAAAAATGAAAAAAGCTGAAATTATTCATCCTCAAATAAAAGAATTATTAAAAAACTCAACTCTCTCTCAAAAAGAAATCGCAAAAAAATTCAATATAAGTCAAATGGTGGTTAGTGAAATTAATCAAGGGAAAAAAGGATATGATAAAAACATTGATTATCCTATTAGAAAAAATTATCAAAAGAAAAGAAAAGAAACCACTTTATCTCCAGACATAATTGATGAAATTTGCAATATCATATTAAATACCAATCTTTCATTAAAAGAAATTTCAAAAAAATACGAAGTTTCATATGCTACTATTCAGAATATAAATAGTGGAAAAGTAATAAAATATCGCAATGAAAAAAAATATAAATATCCTTTAAGAGATAATAGAAAATAACTGCCTGTATCGACTATTCGTGGATAACGAAGTAGGTAAAATACCAAAAGAGTAATAGCATTAACAAGGGTTAGTGTTAAAAGATAGTCAGTACCATTAGAAATAATGGATAATATGTTTTTAGGTTTATATGAAGTAATGGATATATATGGTTATATTAACACTGATGAGTTTGGATATAAAAGCTATTCAGATAAGGGTGTTGCTTTTGCTCAAAAGATTTTTGATGCTTTAAATAAAAATAAAGACGAGTTCTGTAAGGACCTAGGGTATAAGATTAATATTGAGTCAATCCCCGGAGAGGCAGCCGCAGTAAAATTAGCCGCAAAAGATAGATTATACTTCGGTAATTCTAAATGCCATGAGATATTAAGTAATCAATGGATACCTCTAACAGAAAAGTGTACAATAGAAGAAAAAGTTCGTTTATCTGGACTTTTTGATAAGAGATGCGGTGGTGGTGTTATAAGCCATATTAATATAGAAAGTGAATTTCCTACTGAGGAAACAGCTTGGAAAATGTTAAATTATCTTGCTTCTCATAATGTAATTTATTTTGCTTTCAATACAAGAATCAATGAATGTACTAATCATCATGGATTTGTTGGAACAAACATATGCCCAGAATGCGGAGGAAGGGTAATAGACACATATCAAAGAATAGTAGGATATTTAGTACCTACTCGTAGTTATTCAGCAGCCCGCAAAAAAGAATTTAATAAAAGAGAATGGTACAATATTGGAAATATGATAGATAAGATAGGATAAGCATATGGAAATTAAGTTAAAACAATTATCAATAGGAGATTTTGTTAATTATAAAAAGCCTTCTTTATTAATTGGTTTACCTTATTGTAGTTTCAAATGTGAAAAAGAGAGTGGTATAGCTTGCTGCCAAAACAGTGAGCTTGCCGCATCTCCTATCATATATACTACAACTAATAGATTAATAGAAATATTTGATAATTCAGATATTTGTGAAGCTGTTGTTTTTGGTGGTTTAGAACCTTTTGATAGCTGGATTGAACTATTAGATTTTATTAAAACTTTTAGAGTGAATCATAATTCAGATATAGTTATATATACTGGATATAATAAAGAAGAAATTATAGACAAAATCAGTATTTTACAAAACTATAATAATATTATTATTAAATACGGAAGATTTATTCCAAACCAAAAAAGTAAATATGATGATATATTAGGAATAACTTTAGCAAGTCCTAATCAATATGCGGAGGTTCTTTAATGGATTTTAAATTTAAAATTACAGAAGATATAGAATTAAAAAAAGAAATTTTACAGGGTTTAAAAGATAATCAAGAAAAATATGGTAAAAGATATTGCCCTTGTGTAAATCCTTCGGAATATAATGATGATTATGTTTGTCCTTGTAAAGATTTTAAAGAAAATGTTAAGCCAGGTGAGAGCTGTCACTGTGGATTATATATAAAAGAAAAAGAAAAAACACAAGCGCCATTAGGTAAATTATATGATTTAAATAAACAAGCTTGCGCACAGTTAAAACCTCTTGATAAATTTTTATTAAATGGAAAAAAGACAGTAGTAATAGATTTTATGAATAAAACTTCTAATTCTTACTATATGTTATTAAACAAGGAAAATGCTGATTATACTGTTTTTCATCTAATTAATAAAGAAAAAAGCAATAGAAAAGAAATTGCTAATATTTTAATTGATGAATGTTGTATTAATAGAGGTAAAGTTTTATCTATAGAAAAAACAGAAGATAATTCAGCTATTGAAATATGGATTCAGACTGGAGAAACAGATAATACAGTTTTATGTTATTATTTCTTCCCATATGATCCAGCTATAATTGAGGTGTAATTATGAAAACATTATTATTTTTTATGAGTCCTTTTGCCTTAGAACAAAAGATTGTGTTAATAGATGATGAAGATAAAGATTTTTTTAAAGAATTTAGTAGTGAAATTAACAGTATGGAAAATATAGGCTTAGATTTATTAGAACAATATGATAATATTAATAAGATTATATTTAAAGGACCGAAAGAATATACATCAAGATTTCTTTCAAGTTTACAAAATAAAGTTAATACTAAATTTCAAATGAACGATATAAAATTTGAATTAAGAGAACAAGGAGAACATATATGAAATATTTAATTTCAACAACAGAAACATATAGAGTTGATTCAGAAAAAGAAGCTAAAGACTTAATTGAACAGGCCAAAAGTAATACTATGTATTCTCTTAGTAAGTATACTTGCACATATAAAGAGCGTAAACAAAAAGGAGAGGTAGTTGACGCCTATTATAAAGTTGTTTTAACAAAAGTAATTGATGATGAAAAAGAACCTTGCAGTAATGTAATAATTAATTATAAGCTTGAAGGAGATTTTGAAGATGAAGATTAAATTATTATCTGATAAAGCTATGATTCCTTATCGCGGCAGCGAAGAAGCTGCAGGATATGATTTATATTCTATTGATTCGGTAGATATTAATCCGGGTGAATGCAAGCTAATTTCTACTGGTATTGCAATGCAGCTTCCGAATAGTTATTTTGGGGCAATTTTCCCAAGAAGTGGAACCGCTGTAAAGAGAGGTTTAAGATTAGCTAACTGCGTCGGTAAATAATATTTTTATTTCTCCTGGGCAATCGTGATTATTTTGGTTTTAGTTATTTTTATATATAATATCAAAATAAAAAAGGAGTGCTTCTATGAAAAAAATAGATTTTGGATCTAATGAAGATTTTATTGCAAAGTATGAAGAACTAAAAAGTTCTCGGAAAATGGGTGAATTTTATGGGTGTGACAAGACTACCATTCTAAATCATGCAAAAAGAATTGGATATGATGTATCACAAAATAAGCAATATAAACTTAAAGATGAGGATAAGTTATATATTATAGAACATTATCATGATATGACTTCAACAGAATTAGCGAATCATTTTAATGTAAGTCGAGGAATGATTACAAAAATATGGTATGATAATCATTGTAGTGGAAAAGAAATTAATGATTCAAAAACAACTATGGTAGATATAACGAACCAAAAATTTGGGAAATGGACTGTTTTATATCCAACAGATAAAAGAAACACTGGCGGGGTTATATACTGGCACTGTCGATGTGATTGCGGGACAGAAAAAGATGTTTTAGGTACTTCTTTAAGACAAGGAAGAAGCCTTAGTTGCGGATTACATTCAAATATTTCAAAAGGAAATGTAAAAATAGCTGAATTATTAGATGAAGCCAATATTTCTTATACAGTAGAGCAAAAATTTCCTACTTGCAAAGATAAAAAAGAATTACCTTTTGATTTCTTTATTAATAATGAATATCTTATAGAATATGATGGCGAGCAACATTTTGATAAAGATTCTGTTTTTGATTATGAATATACACATAACCATGACTTAATTAAAAATGAATGGTGCAAAAATAATAACATACCTTTAATTAGAATACCTTATACTCATTATAATGAATTATGTTTGGAAGATCTATTATTAGAAAAAAGTCAATTTATTAAAATAATGCCGACGAAAAACTGCGGAATTAAGCTGGAAGACTAAACCGTAAGGCAAGTTAATCAGAACCGAAGGCTTATCTAAGATAAGTCAGGGGCAACGCATAGTAGGTGAAAAGATATAATCCTACCACGAGGCCGCAGCACCAACTAAATAAGGGTGAAAAGATATGCTGAGCTTATAAGAAATTATAAGAACTAAAAGATAAAAAGCTTTTAGGATAACAAATGGTTATTGACTCAGACTATAGAGGAGAGGTCAAGGTACCTTTATATAATGATAGCCAAGAAATCCAAACTGTGGAACAAGGAGAAAGAATTGCGCAATTGATTATTTTACCTTATGCTACAGTTTCTTTTGAAGTTGTTGATGAATTATCAGATACTGTAAGAGGAAATGGTGGATTTAATTCTACTGGAGTTTAATATAAAAGAACGAGTTGAATACTCGTTCTTTTTTTGACTTTTTTTAAAATTTTTGGTAATATAGACAGAGAGAGGTGAGATTATGATATTAAGTTTAGATTTATCAACTAAATCAAGCGGAATAGCTATATTTGATAATGATAAAAAATTAATAGATTATACTTGCATTACAGCAAGTTCTACTGATTTAGTTAAAAGAATATATAAAATTATAAATGACTTAAAGCTTTTCTGTCAAAAATATGATAATATAGATACAGTTGTAATAGAAGAAGTCAGACCAGAAGGTAATCAATATGGAGTAGGAAATCAGAAAACACATAAAGCTTTAATGTATTTACAAGCCGCATTAGTTTTTTTTATGCATGATAACTACCCAAAAGTTAAAATTGAATATTTATACCCAAGCGAATGGAGAAGTAGATGTGGATTACATACTGGAAGAGGAATAAAAAGAGAAGAATTAAAAAAAGCCGATATAGCATTTGTAAAACGAATATATAATATTGAAGTTAATGATGATATTGCTGATGCTATAGGTATTGGATATGCGTATTTATCTCCAGAAGAAAATTGGGCATAAAAAAAATGAGGCTTATGAATAAATCAATAAGCCTCATTTATATTTTGGAAAACTTGGGTTGTAAGATATAAAATCTCATAACCATATGAAGATATTATATCAGCTAATTCTTCTTCATTAAAATACTCTAAAACAATATTATATGAATACAATACAGCGTGAGTTATCTCATGACAAATTACTTTAAATAATTTTTCATCAACAAGATATTTATTTAAATAAATAGTATGAGATGAAATATCGCAAGACCCAAGAGAAAAGGAGCCGGTGTCTTCATTTTTTAAATAAATAGACCAACTATCTACAAAAGCAATTTTCCACAACTGATTATTTATATAAAACATTATTCATCAGTTACTTTCTTAGATAATTCTATTAACTTATTTTGTAACATTATTTTTTCTTCTTTTGTAGCTTTACTTATCATTTCGGTAATATCTTCTGATAAACCTTTTAAATATTCTCTTAAATCATGAATTTGTTCTTCCGCTGGTTTATGAAGTTCTTTAGAATCCATATACATTTTTCTATATTGAGAAGATTTTTCTTCTTTAGGGTTATAACTCATTTCAAAGGGATTTGGATTTTCATATTTCTTCTTTTTTATACAATAGTATTGAGCTTCAGAAATATCTTTAATCATATCAATAACCTCTCCTAATTCTTCTGTATTAACTTGACTTGGATTAGCCATTTGACATTCTACCATTGAAATAAGACATTCTTGTATATCTGTTAATCTGTGCATAATTATACCTCTCAATCTCTTGATATAATTATATTAGCATTTTTAATGTTAATACTCTGTGATGATGTATTTTCCACAGCTATAGTTGCGCAACAGCAATTTGGAACATCTATATAAGTGCTAGTTGAAACATTATTATACAGAGATACTGCACCAGGAGTGCTAATCATAGTTGTACTTAATATTGGTTCACCGTCAATAGCAATAGCTAATGATATTGGATCTGTTGCGGCAGTGCTTGTTGAGGGGAGTGCAACATTGCCGCTAAAAGTTACTTTAAAGCGGGTGCAACTCTGACCAGTTACACCCCTTAAAGTAATAATTCCACTACCTGCACGGTGAATAATATTACAACAACCACTAACAACTGTATCTGTAAAAATTACATTATTGTTTATATCTACTAATTGTTCATTATTTGTAATATATTCAGCCATAATTATATCCTCCTTAGCAGTTTACGCCACAATGACATCCGCAGCCATTATATCCATAAGAAGCATATGGACTTTGAACAATATAAGCTGGGATAGCAGCTTTTTGACCAAGCTGACTAATAAGGTAGTTATTTTGAGCTTCTTGGGAAGCCGCAAATTTAAGGCTCTGATTTTCAGCGGTAAGACTAGCAATTTTATCCTGAGTTAAGAAATCAAGGATAGATCTTGTATTTGCATCCTGATTAGCCGTAATACAAGCTGTTGAATCAGCTATTGCTTGTCTTGTCTGGCAATTTTGTTCTGCTAATCTGTAATTAAGGTCAGCAAACTGAGCTGTTGACTGATTGCGGAGATCGCAGCAGCAAGAAGCTAATTGTGTACCAATACCAGTAATTTGATTGGTAATATTATTGGTATTTTGCATATCTTGGAATGTGCTATTTGTAATAGCTGCTGTAATACCTGTTTGAGCATTTTGAACAGCATTTTCAAGGTTGTTAAAACCATTTAACATTCCAGTATTCATCGCATAGAAACCATCACAGAGTCCATTATTTACCCCATCAAGTTTTCTTTCAATGTTAGCAAAATCAGAAGTTAAAATATAACCATCTGTAATGCCAGAACCGGTAGAATCTCCACCAAAGAGTCCACCATTTCTACCCCATCCGCCCATAAATACGAATAAGAATAGAATTATAATCCACCAGGCTCCATTTCCGCCCATGAATCCATCGTCATAACCTCTTTTATCGGTTGCCGCAGCAATATCAGATAAAGAGTAACCTGCATTTGTATTGAACATATTATGTCCTCCTTTTTAAAATTATTATATTAAATACCTAAATTTTTCTTAAAGGTATTAAATTCTTTATCAAAATCCAATCCTTGTTCTTTCATAAGGTTTCTGGCAAAATTTTCAATACCTTTTTCATCATTAGCTTGTGCCATCTGTATTAAATTTGCCATAATTGGATTATTACTTTGTTGTTGTAACATATTTAGCATAAATTTTTGTGGATTACCACTTGCTTTAATAAATTGTAATATTTGCATCGGGTTTTGTTTCATATAAACTCCTCCTTAAAAGTTAGGAACTTCTGTTTGTTGATTTGGTTTAAGTTCCTCTCTTAACCTTTGAATAACTTTTTCAAATTCTTCTCTTGTTATATACCCAGCAGGCGCACTATCTTCTACTAATTGATATACATTAAGAGTGGCTGTTCCATCAAGATTAATCTGTTTAGTATAAATTCTTTTGTTTCCTATATCTGTAAATATATGAATACTACCATCTAAATCAATCTGCGCTGCTCTTGCTTCTTCTATAGACACTACTGGTCTACCTTTTAAATAGTTTTGTGGCATTTGAATATTTTGTTCCATTTGCCTTTGTGGGTATTGAGGCTGATAATAATAAGGCGGCTGTTGTGGAAAATTATACATTTTACATTTCTCCTTTCGTTTCCATATATTACCAAAAACTAAAAGAAAGAATTTATCCTAGTTTTACCAAAATTTGGAAATTTAACACACAGCAATTTTTTTACAAAGAGAGCATATATTTTGTTCATATATATTTAGTTAATTAAATAATTGCTTTGGAAAATAAGCAATAAAAAAAATGGGAGTACAAAATTGTACTCCCATTTTATTTTTACATTCTTGATTGAACTTTTTTTGCGGAAATAGTCATAGACTGTCCCAAATCAATAGGAACAGATATTGAATTAATTACATATTCACCATTTATTGAACTTTCTTCATCTACAACAGTAATAACTGTATTTGGTTCTAAATAGTAAATAGGAATTGCTTGTAATGTAATACTTTCATTATAGTTTGTATATTCGTAAAGTAAATTTTTTATTAAATTATAAGCTGAGTTAAGAGTTCCGCCATTTATAACATTATCTTCAAAAGATGTATTCGATACATCTAAATACTTTTGTCCTCTTATTTTACAATTTTCTATTTCATTAGCATCATAGCAAAATACGTAATCTTCAATAGTTGGTTCAAAAATACAATTTACTTTTGAATCAGAAACTACCTTAGATAATCTTCCAATAGTTGATACTCCTATTGACTCTTGTAATTCTGCGTTTTCAATAATATCTAAGAAATAATCAATATTGCTTGATTGCTCTATAGATTCTTCCCTAAACTTTTGTCCTAATATATCGTATAACTTAGGCCATTCGTTCACAAGTTCAGTGTAATAATAGTTTGAATCTACAGCATATCTTTCGCTCGTACAGCCTTGCGCATAAATTTCTGTACGCCAATCCGTAGCTTCAACATTTTCTTTTACAGTATACTTTATCTTTTCACCTGTTTCTGGATCTGTTACATCTTTAAGGTTTATATAACCGTTATTTTGCCATATCCAATAGTCAGAATCTTTATGATAAACAATTCCAGGATACCCAGGATAAGGTAATTTATCTGTTTCAACTGGAACCTTAATAGCGGTATTTTCAGAATAAATATCTGTTTTATTGTCGCCGATG
This sequence comes from Bacilli bacterium, assembly GCA_016297695.1. Classification (GTDB taxonomy): domain Bacteria; phylum Bacillota_I; class Bacilli_A; order RF39; family UBA660; genus RUG14121. The sequence continues at coordinate 97,499 of JAEDGC010000001.1, read as the reverse complement.
CCTTCAGTTCCAACTTTTTCTTTATATTTATAAGTAATAAAAGTATATTTATTACCAGTTTTTGGTTTACTATCAATAGCTAAATGAAATCTTATAGGTAATTCTTGTCCTGATGCGGTTTTTCTTACTCCCCATACAACAAAGTCATTTTTAACCATATTATATTGTGGAGTATTTTGATAAGACTGAATTAAATTAGTATCTTTATCAAAGACGTATTCAGTTTCCCATCTCATAGAATTAAGACCATATTCTATAGTTTTTAAATTTTGAACAGTAGCTTTTGAAGTATTATAATAGTTCTTTTTCTCTTGGAAAATAAAATTACCTTCTACATCAAAAAAATATTCGTGATTGCCTAAATAATCTTTTATCTTATCAAGTACTGTACAAACATTATCTCCTGGGTTTGCAGTTAATTCTCCAGCAGAGTAATAAAAATCTACATAATGATAGCCAATGTCGTCTTCCGCAGTAAATTTTTTATCATAGGCTTTAGTTGGTTTAGATTTTTTATCTACAATTTCAATTCCGCCATTTTCACCATATCTAACATATAAATCCTTTTGAGTATTACTCCATTTAATAACACTTTTAACAATACTATCAATATCTTTAATAATAATTTTATTTAGAGGTATTCCGCCAAAGTGATTAACTAATTCTTGAATAATTTGATAAATTATTATTTTTTTAGTTACTACTTCACCACTTGGAGAAACTTCATCAACTTCATCGAATCGTACTGTTGCGGGAATTACTCCACCTCTAGTACCATTTAATAAGCACATTTTATCTTGTAAAGATAAGCTTATTTTTACTCCATCTGTTCCTTTAGAAATATTAGGTGTTATAATTATAAAGATACCAAGAGGGAACCAAATGATTGGATCCTCCTGATATTTATTAGTTTTATTTGTATAACCTATTTCTATTTTTACTTTTTTATTAATAGATAATAAATTATTAGTTTGCATTATACTTCTATTTTTATCTGTAGCTATAATATTAATAGTACAACTGCGGCGGATGGCAGAATCTCCATTGATATTTAAAGTACCACCACTTGCTACTAAACCTTGAATTTCTTCTATTGGTTTTTCATTTATATCAAGAACTGTAATTTTTACAAACTGTTCTTTTTCTGACATATTATCTATTTCTTTTAGAAACCGTCTATCCATTAAATAATTCTTCATAATTAATCCTCCACCCAACTATAGTAAAGATTTAAATTAGCATCAGTATTAGATGTTTTATCAATTTCTTTCTCTTCATCAACTAAGATGGAGCCTTCTGTATAATTATCAATAGTTGTAGGCTCAGTTTCATCTGTTGCCGCAACAGTAAGAGGTTTATCCGCAATAAGAACCTGATATTCAAAATGACCAATTGTATTATCTATATTGATAATATCATATTTATCATAATTTTCAATAGTATCTTCTGCTATTTCTGTTGCGGTAGCTGAAAAATCATAAATCATTCTTCCTGTAGTTTTATTAGGTGTGAAAGATATATTGGTTAGTCTAACAAGTATATTACCTTCAGTAAGAGTTTTAAATAATTTTACAGAATTATCATAAAGAAAATCTATTACTTTATCTCTTAAAGCTTTTTCAAATATAAAATTATTTTGAAAAGTTATATTATATTTATCTATGTAATCTTCTTTATATAATGTTTTTGAATTTAAAGTATATAGTTTTTGTGCATTTAAATCTTCCTCAGATAAGAACATAGATGTACCTTCAAAAACACATTTATTAAAAGACAGTGTTCCTTCAGTTTTACAGTTATGTTCATCTGGTGAATATTCAGATTTATCTCCTTCAGTAGCAATAGTCCCATTAATATTAAACTGTCTATATTTAGTATTTCCACTTCTGAATATGACTGGGTATTTATTACCTAAAGTTGTTGTAATTTGTTCATTCATTATATATTTTAAACTGTCTATCTGTTGATTTAATCTAACTCTTAAATGACCTTTACGATTAGTTAAGAACATATCCTCAATATAACACATTTGCGGATTAATTTCTGGAATAAATAAATTAGTAGTCTTTCCATCTGGGTCTTTTACATAGTATCCATATTTATACCATACGCCGCCTTCTACAGTATTATCATCCCAGTCTAAAGAACCAGTTCTATTTAATGTTTTATTGCAACTATGGATAGTTTCCCATTTAGAAAAATTACTCTTAGAATCAGTTCTTTTAATAATAATATTTAATAAGTTATTCTTATCTAAATAGGTCTCTCCTTCTTCGTTTATAGCTTTAGCTGGGTCTATATTAAATATCTTGACACACATGCTACCTGTATCTGGATTAGGCTTATAAGTCATTTCTACACCCTCAATTGGCGCCGACTCGCTTATTTTTGTAGTAAATGTCGTTATTTCATTTGGTATTTCTCCTGAAGCAAATCTATAATCTTCATGTGTTTGATATTCTAATTTTAATTGATAGAGAGTTTTATTTTTTAATTCTGTCTTAAATTCATAATCCAATGTTTCTATATCCGATGTTGATAGAACCCAATTAGATGTTTCTATTGGGTTTTTTAGATCTGTATCATCACTATTATATAATGAATATCTAAATTTTTCAATATAATCGTTTTCAGTATTATCATATTTAACAGGAGAAGATACATTTAATATTTTACTATCGTAGTCTGCTAAATTCTCTGGCATTGTCACTTCTGGTGGAATTACAAATCTTAATAAGCCCACCGTAGACCATTCTGAAAATAAGCCTGGATTTCCCGCTATCCAAGAAGGAAAGTTTGGATTCCGATAATCTTCTAACGATGCTTCATTAGAAATAAATCTTAATTGGACTTTATAATAAACATTCTTTAAATTGTTTATGAAATCTTTACTTATGTTAATATAGTAGAAATCTCCTTCTTTATAAATATAATCATTTTTAATTTGAATTATTCCATATGGAGCAAATTTGTTTTCTGGTGTGTGGTTTTCTGTTACAAAAGCATTAGAATTATCTGACATTTTTCTAATAGTACATTGAATACCAGAAATATCATCTATACTATTAAACTGTGAAAATGCAAATTTAATACGAAATTTTTCTACGCTTGTACTACTAGCTGGTAGATTTACAGCTAAAACTGGGGGAAATAAAGTTACGGCCATTCCCATCACTCCTTTTATCTCTTTTATCTTTTATTAAGGTTTTCTCGGTAAATCTCTTAAATCATCCATTAAATTGTGGACAAAACTATTGCCGCCTTCTTCTTCATAACGAGTAAATCTTCTTTCTAAACAATCAAGCGTATAATCATCTATATATTTTTTTTCATAACAATAATAATGGTGTTTTTCTGTAATCCAAGCTTTAATATTTTCTTTATCAGATTCAATTAAAGTATCAATACTCTTTTGAATTTTTTCTACATCTTTCTTTAAATTATTAATTGTTTCCTCTTGATTTTTTATTTGCTCGTTAGTTTTTTTTGATTTTAATTGCTTATTAGACAATTTATATAATCGCTCTTTTACCCAATCAAAAAAAGTAATTACTCCTTTTGCAGATAATCCTAAAAGGATAATTATTATTAAAATTTGTCCTAAATTAAATTGAGAAAACAACTGAATTAATTCATTCATTTTCTTCTTCTCCCCCTAAAAAATAAAAATTAATCATATTGTTTACAACGTAATAAATTAATTTGTTGAGTAGAACCAGACGGCAAATCAACTCCTACTAAGCAAATTTCATTATTTGTATTATAAGTAAAGATAAACTTTACTTTTTCATGTTTCCCACCAACATAGCATTTTGTTTCTATAGCTGCACAAGCAATATAATTATTTTTTTGATAACTCTCTACAGCTATATCAATTTCTTGTTTTATTTGGTTTATAGAACGATGCATACAAAAATAATTTATATAATCATAAGACTGGTATATGTCTAAAAATTGCCTTCTCTGAATGAGTATTGTTGCCTTATTTACATATTGCTTCGGTATTATATAATGATTATTTTCATATATTATGCCATATCTTCCATTAGATAAGGGAGGCACTTCGGTCCAATCAGTATGACCTAAGGCTGGAGTCCAATCACCATAACTCCAAGTAGAATCTTCTTCTAAATAACCAGTTCTAAGATAAATTTTTCGTTCAGTAATTGTTCCTTTTGTTCCAGTACGAATAAATATTTGTTTTATTACATTATGGTTTTCATTATCAGATGTTTTTAAAGTTATACAATAACCGTTAATAGAATCAAACGGCATATCTACTACATTTCCACTCTTACCAAAATCAAGACCAACATAAATTAGCTGATCTTTGAATCCTAAATCAGCTAAAGATGTTTTTGATGTTGGTGCGTCTAAATATAGCACTGGTTGTATATTACCATGTAAATTTTTTGCCCACATATGTTCAAATTTATGTTGTGACGCGCCAACAGAACCAGCAATAACTGGTAATACTTCATCTGTCTCTGGCGTGTTTATATCTTTATATGGAATATTCCTTGGCATAATACATAAACTGTTATTAGCATCAGCGAAAATGCCACCAATATTATAATTTTTAAAAGAACCATTTTCATTTTTAATTGTCTTATAAAAACTTAAATAACCATATAATTTATCTTCTCTTGTATCTATACCAAGCCTAGCGCCTAAATAACCATTAGTATTATCAACTAAATCAAGAGTAGAATCTTTTATAGCAGTATGACCTAAAACTACTTTTGTATTACTTGGTAAATTTTCTTCTATTACATTTTCAACATTTAAAAGTAAAGGTTTAGCCATTTTTTCTGTTTTAATAGTATTTTCTTCATATAATTCAAGATATGGAACTTGTAATAAATTTAAAGGCTTATCTTCCTTATTTTTAACTTGAAATTTATTACTATTAATGTCATAATAAAGCCTTCTTGCATACAATTTAGCCCCATCTTTTGAAGATTCTTTTTCTTCGCCCCAGGTTATTGTAGATACATAATCACTTTTTAGACTTGAACTACCTATTGTAAAATCTTTTGCGTCAATACTACCATCTGAGGTTACTTTAATCTTAGTTGGATATAATGTAATTGTATTAGCAATCTTATCTTCTTTACCTGTTAATAGATATAACTCTTCTGCTGGAGCAGTCTTTTCCATTACAACATTACTTCCAAGTGGAACATTTTCTTGAACTAGAGTTCGTTCACCTTTTTTATCTTCTTCATAAACATTTACTTTTCTAATTTGTTCAATTGTTGTTGACATTTATTATTCCTCCTTTTCAAGAGGTTCTCCAGCTTCTTCTTTCTTTTCATTTTGTATCTCATTACTAATATTATTATTAGCAATAGACTCTAATTGAGAAGAAATTTCTCTTAAAATATAATTAATAACAGAAGGTGCTAATCCACTTTCATTTATTAATTTAACAAATTGTTCTTTTGTTTTAAAAATTGCGTAATCCATATTCATATCTTTATTTCTCCTTTAAAAATAATCATTCCAATATATTTCTTGTATAATATTGGGTTCTGCGGCAATACTATAGGAGCCGAGAATAACTTTTTGATTACCCATATCGTTATTCGGGACAAGAACATATACACTGGTTCCATTTTTATATATAGCATTATATGCCATTGAATAAGCTTCAAAAACAATATCTTGATATTTTAATTTATACAACCCTTTGCCTACATCTAGACAAGTAATAACAGTAGCTTTAATTGTTTTATCAAAGCGTGATTCTTCTACTACTTTTTCAGCAATTATTCGGGCAGATTCACATAAAGCTTTATTTATTTCTGCAACTGTATTCATAAAACTCCTCCTATCACCTTTTTATATTTTAAAAATCAAAATATCAATATTATACTCTTTTACCCAAAAAATAAAAGGGGAGATTAAATTCTCCCCTTTTATTATAAAAGTTTTCTGTTTGCATATTGCGATGCCATATTTACTAAATTGTCAAAAGCTTCTTCTATCTGTCTTGAATCTCTAACATTTGGGAATGAAGCTTCAATATGAACATTTTGATCAAGAGTATTTGCTGCAGTAGCAATATCTGGAATAACTGTTGCATTTATTCTATCTAGCATAGCTTGTTTTTGCACAATTGCACTTAATGATAAAGCATTTACTAAATCTTGTTGTTTTCTCATTAGCTGAACTGCTGATAAAATATTAGCCGTATCTTTTGCATTAAGAACTAATTCTTTTTCGTGGAGCATTGCCATTTTACCTTGTTTAGAGTTCCAAACACCTGTATAACCACCAGTGTCAAGCTTTGCAATATCCTTTTTAGATACCCAGCCTTCATATCCGGTTTTTACATTTTTAACTCGATAACCATCTTTATTATTTGAGTTCAAAGTTTTTGCATCTGCTATTATCTCCCATTGAATACTAGAGTGCAAATTCTTTTTATATTGAGCATAAGCTGTTGAATCTGGAATACTGACATCTAATAAATTTCCATAAAGTTGTTTATCAGTTAAATATTTCTTGGTTCCATCTCCTTTATAATAATGGAAAGGAGTGATTTTGCCTTTCCAAGTAACAATCTTTCCAATCCAGGGGTCTTTCTCTTCACCTTTTGTATCACTTTCTCCACTAGAACCACTGCCAATACTTGGGTTTACAGTATAATTAGAAATTTCTCCAAGTTTTTTAGTATATTCTCCAAGTTTTTTAATTAATTTATTAATTGCCGCGGTAGCTCCAGTTATATCAATTTTTGCAGTATATTTTGTCTTAAATAATTTCATAGCATCCTTAAGTGCTTTAGCTGCATTGGCTGCCGTAGTTGCATTTGTGGTAATATCACCAAATTTACTTGCTAATTCTTCTAATCTTGTTAAAGTTTTTCTACTTATACCTAGTTTATCTTTATATTGTGTAATTAATTTGCCTTGATATTCAACTAGTTTTTTAGTTTGCTCATAAGCTTTACCCGCATTAGTAGTATAATCTTTAAAGCTTTCACCAGAAGCATTTTCAATTTCTCCTAGTTTTGTTTTGAAATTGTCTGCTTCTTGCAAAACTTGATCAAACATTGAATCAAGGGCGGATTTAGTATTCCCAGCGTCACTTGCAATTGCGGTTAATCCGGCATTAGCCATTCCCGGCAAATTATCTCTAAAATCAACACCCACGTTCTTTAAGCTTGTAATAAATTCATTTTCAAGTTTCTTTGAACCAGTTTTATCTCCAGTAAGATAATTAACTATATCATCTGTAGATATTTTTGCTTCATCACTAAATAGTGATAAATTTGATAATGCAGATGCAGATAAATTATCATTTGCTTCTGTAATATCTTTAGAATATCCTTCTAATAAAGGTTGGTAATGATCTTGTATCTGTTTAAGTCTTGCTTTTAACTCTTCCCCTTGCAAAGTTCGCATTGCCTCAGCAATTTCTTCTTGAGCCTTTATCCAAGTATTATGATATTCGTCAACAGTAGTTTGTAATCTTTCTTTATCTAAAGTATATAAATCGTGAATACTATTTTGTAAATCTTCTTGAGCTTTGTCTACTGCACTTGTATCTGCGACAAATTGATAACTATAATTACCTTGACTATCTCTTCTTAAACGCATTGAGGATTTATTATTTTGTGCATCTTCAAGAGCTATTTGCGCTTGTAATATTTCTAACTTCTTATTACTTCTGTCAATATCATATTGAGATAACTTATCTTTCTTTTCCAACATTTCTAATTCTTGCTGTTGAAAATCACTAAGTCTTTTTTTAGCACTTAAAGAAGAAGAACTGTTAATTTGTTTTTCAATATTTGCACTAAATTTAGATATTTGATATGCCTTATCTACATTATCTAAATATTGTTCTGAATCTTCTTTTATATAATCCCATTCATATTTAAGATAATCTAAACCTTTACCATTAGTAATTTGTTCATTTGTTTTTTGGAATATTAATTTTATAGCATTATCATATTGAGCTTTTAAATTAGAAATACTATCTTCAACTCTTGAATTTAATGTATCAACAGAAGCTTCCCAGTTTTCTTTTGCTTTTAACCAAAGTTCAGAACCTTCTTCTTCTTTTGCCATTACATCTGCCCAATAATCTCTTGATGAACGAGCTGCTTCAATAGCTTCAAGATTATTTTCATGTTGCTTTTGATAATACATATCAAATTCTTTATAGCTATCTTCTCCAAAGACCATAGAAATAACATTTTTTCTATGTTCAAGAATACTATTTACCTTATCATAAAGAGATTGTTGTTCATCTATAGCTTCTGATAATTGATCCATCATTGATAAATATGTATTAAGTGCTTCATCAAAAGCTTGTTTAACTTCTACAGTAGAATCTTGTAAATTTTTTGTTGCGGTTTCTAACTCCTCATATGCGGCAGCTATATTATCTCCAAATATTTCAGATGTTTGACCATTTTCCATTTTTTGGATTTCGCCCATTATCTTTTGAACTTCATCAGCTTGTTCTGTAATATTTGACATTGCGTGAGAGTCAAATAAATAATCAGCTTGTAAATTAAATTTACTTGCTAAATCATTTTCATCAAGTATATTTTGTTGGAAAGTGTTAAAATCTTTTTCTAAGGTATTAAGATTAACATGAAGGTCTAACTCATAATGGAATTTTTTAATATTATTTTCTATCTGTCTATTGAGAGCTTCTCTAGTTTCTTCATCATAACCTGGAATTTCATTAAGAATAACTTCTTCATATCTTTCAAGAGCTTCTTTCATCTGGTCATATTGTTCTTGTGCTCTCTCCGCAGCATCTTCATCTCCAGACATTTGTGCATCCTGAACAATCTGCGCATTTGCTAACATTGCAGATTCATAGTTAGCAACAGTTCCATCTTCATTAAATATGAATCCGTAACCAGTTAATTGATCTTTAAGACCAGCAGCTTCTGCTTTACCAATATTTTTCTTTTGCTTTAATTTGTCAATTTGGGCATCTAATAATTTATTTTGATCATTTAAACTATTAACATAATCTTGACCATTTAATCTATCTTGCTCTTCTGTGACTTTGTTTAATAAAGTATCTATTTGAGTAAGTTCATTATTAATATCGTGATAAATGTCTAGTATATCTTCTAATAGATCTATTTGTTCAGCTAAACCATCATTAACAGAATCTATAGAAGCATTAATTCCACTTTCAAGCATTACTTTTTGTTGTCTTAATGTTTCTAGAATAGTTTTTTGCTCTTCTAATTCTTTATTGGTTGTAGCTAAGTAAGCATAAGCTTGATCAACTGCTTTTCTACTATCTTCATCTAATTCTGCTAAATTAATCTCAGACCCAATCATATCTAAGAAGCCTTGAGAAATTGCCTCAGACTCACTAACAGCGGCATTGATTGCAGCATCAATCCATTCTCCGGGGTCTTGTCCCATTAAGGCTGCGGATGCAGTAGCGCCTAGCTTTGAATAAGCTTCTCCCAAAGCATTAACATTATCCATTTCTTTTCCGATAATCTTTGTTTGGGATTCTAATGATATAGCTCCATTCTCTATGCCATTTTTGGTTAAAGCATCTTGAAGATTTTTTTCATATTCTGCTCCAGTTGTTTTTACATTATCTAAATATTCTTGCTGACTAATTTCTCCTCGTAAAAAACTTAAAGTATTTTCTCTTTGTTTTTCTAAAAACTTAATTTTTATCTCTGTTAATGCAATTTGTTGATCTATTTCTTGTATTTGCGCTTCTGTTTTTACTTTTTGTTCTTCATGAATATTACCAATAGTAGCTTCAACTTGAGCTTGACTTAGTTTAATAGAGCCATCACTTAAAACTTCATAATCTTTTAATAATTCTGGAAATTTACTTGCAAATTCTTCAATATCATCTGTTGCAACAACAAAGCCTTCTCCAATAAGAGAACCAGCATCCTTAATTGCATTAATGTTAGCTAAAATTTGATTAGTTTCTTCTTCTATTTGATTAAATACTAAATTATTAATTTCTTTTGTTGTTAAAGAATCTGTAACCGCTTTTATGCCCTTATTTAAAATAGCTAATCTTATATTTGCATCTTCTAATAATTTTACTCCATCTTCTCCACCAAATAGTGCTGTAATAACATCTTCTTGAGTTTTACCCTCTATTAATTTAAGCTTTCCATCAACTTCTTCATAAAAGTTTTTAATCTCTTCTTTTAAATTGCCCTGACTATCATACAAAAAACTCTTTTGTCTATAAAGTTCATAATCTGATTGACTATTTATTTTCGTATTGTTATTTTTTGAAATAGAAGTTAAATCTTCATTTTTAATAGCATTATAATTTGCTAATTGAGGGTTTTGTTCATAAACCTTTTTTTGTTCTTCTTTATATTTTTCTAATTGAGCATCTTTTTCTTTATCAGATAAAAACATATCTTGTATATATTGTTGATTATCATTTAACATAGTATCTTCAATACCTTCAAGAGCGTTTACCTGTCTAAATAAACTTCTATCTTCAATATCTTCTAATAAATCAGCATATTCAGATAATTCGTTTTTAGCTTCTTTTATATCTTCAGTTCCTAATTTAGCTCTAATATCAACAAAAATAGTTGTATCTTTAGTTGACAATTGTTGCTTAGCCGCTTCAATAGCTGCTTTTATGCTTTCAACACTATCTTGCTCATTAATGCCTAATGTTACAGCAATAGCTAAATCTTCATCAGATAAACTTTTTAAAAATTCTGAAACTCCTGTTTGTAATGGATTATTTAAAATTCTTTCAAGCGCTGCAAATCTTGATGAGTAAGTAGTGCCTAAACCTTCAACAAGAGAATAAAATTCATCAGAGCTAATATTCATAGAGTTCTGTAACGTTTTTAATGCTTTAACATATTCTTCATAAGAAGTAATAGATTCTATATCGCTATCTTTAATTTGAAATTCAAATTCTGCTTGATTAGCTTCTAATAAGGATTGTTTTAAATCTGTTGTATCATTATCTACAAAACCATGAAGAATAGTATATATGCCACCGACTTCAGTGCTTAATTCTCCATATAATGAATTATCTGCAAGCTCTTGTATTGCATTTTGCAGTTTTAAAATATTATTTGGATCATTTAAATTAACATCTTGATCTTTTATAAAATCTAAACTTGTTACCCCAGACATAGCACTAGTACTTATTTGTGTTTTTAAGCCAGCTTTTTCAAATATCTCTTGAATTTGATATAATTTTTTATCATTCGCATCTTCTGTAAAATAAATATTTTTTGATAATAATTCATTTAAATCTTTATTACCAGAATTTGCTTTAAAAGTGTCTAAATTTGCTTCTAAACTAGACTTTGCAATATCTCTTTTATCACGAGCCTCTTCAAGCCTTTTTTTCTTAATTGCTTCAGCTAATTTATCATATTGTCCAGTTAACTGATATAACTTACCATTTTCAACATCATAAGCGTCTATTAATTCATCAGTAGAAGATAATAATTCTTTTTTAGAAATATCTCCATTTTTATATTTTTTTTCTAATTCAATATAATTATTACATAAAGCTGTATTTGAATCTATTTCTTCTTGGCGGAGTTTGTTTTCTTCAATAATAGCTTTATTATTTTCTATTCTTGCTTTTCTTTCGTTTTCTTGAGCATTTGCGACTGCCTGGAAAATACCTACAATAGCACCAAGAGCCATACCTATAATACCTATCCAGCCCATTGCGGCTTGAAGTGCGGTGGTTGCTGTTGCTATAGTATTAATACCTGATACGACAGCCGGAATTGCGGTTTGTGCTAAATTAAAACTGATTTGAGCAAATTTTGTAACTCCATCCTCTTGACTTTGCCAAATGTTAGGTAAATTAGCAATATTATTCATTATAGACATACTCATGCCTAAACTACTTGTTAATTGAACTACGCTGTCGATATTTTTTTGTAAATCTGTTGATTTTTTTAAAGCTTCTGCATTCTTTTTAGCAGCTTCTATATCACCTTTTAATTGTTCTGTTGGAGTTTTTCCTTCTTCAAGTGTCTCTACAAAACCTTTATTAGCTTCTGTTGCTCTTTGTGTATCTTGGACAATTTCTTTAATTTTTTCTCCAAGAGCATTAGTATTTTCTACCGATGTTCTTATACCATCATTATACTCTTGTATAAATTGCTCTTTTATGTCTTTACTGGTAATTTTATTTTCATTTTCATCTTTATAAACAAGATACCGTCCTTCTTTTACTGCAGGCCCATTTTTTAGTAGAGCTTTTTTCCTTGCGTCTATTTGTTCCTTTAATTCTTTTGGTAAGTTATCTATAGCTGTGTCTTTATCTATTGGGGTTTTTGGATTAAGAACTTCATTAGCCAATTGCTGAATTTCTTTAATTCTTTGTTCAGTTGCTTTATATTGTTTCTCGTCAAAAAATTGAAGTCCATTTAAACTATTAAAATTTATTAATAAATCTTGAGCCTGTTGAGCAACGCTTTCAGCTAATTGTTTTTGTTTATCTCCACTCTTTGTTAATAAAGCCGCACTTTGTTCTTCTATTTGCTGTAAACTTACTGTGAACTGGTCTATTCTTCCAGCTCTATCATCTATCATCTGATTAACTTCAGTAGAGTTAAAATTTGTATCTGCTGTAATTTCTTTTCCACCAGTAGCTTTACTAATTAAATTTAATTTTCCTGCTGTTTCGCCTTTTCTTATATTATGAGCTTCAAGATCACTTTCTAACTCAGCTATTTTAGTGTAATATCCAATCATTTGTTCAAGTTGTTGAGGATTCATATAATTAAGCGCACTAATATCTCTCTCAACTCTTTTTACTAAGTTTGGAATCGCTGTTTTTGAACCTAAGCTATCTAAATTAGCCATTGTTTTAACATTATCAACTATTTGTTGAACTGCCTTAGATTGATTACCCATTGCTTTGAACCCATTAACAATAGGCATAATATTTGCGGCAATTTGTTTACTAAATACTTGTGTCAGTATAGAACCAAAATTTAATAAAACACCAGCTCCGCCACCTAAAGCATCAACGCCTTTAGCAAAAACATTAAACATTGCTTTTAAAGCGTCAGCAACTTCATTAATAGTGTTTGGATCTAATAAGCTCGCTTGAAATTGTTCTTGTGCAGCAGTTAATTCCTTTAAATGAGCTTCTGTAGACTGCATATAGATATCTTGCTGTTTTTGGAGTGTGCCAGTTGCATTTTTAGAAGTTTCAATAGCTTTAGTATACATACTCCAGTTATCAAACAATGCTAATAGATTATTATATTGTCTTGCACCAGCCATAGTCTGCGTTAATGCAATTTGCTGTTCTCTACTTAGAGTATTCCATTTACTACCTATTTCTTCAATAACTTGACCCTGGTTTCTTAATTTATTATTTGCATCTAATACATTGAAACCAATTTCTTTCATTTTAGATGTATATTCACCTAAACTAATTTCTCCTTTTCCAGCTTCAATATCACCAATACGGGCGAAAATTGTTTTAAAGGCTGTACCTACGGATTCTGGAGCCTGTCTTGTAACAGATATAGTTGTTGATAGCATACCATTTAATTGGTCTATATCAACACCCATAATACTTGCGGCAGATGCAACTTTAGACATACCAGTAGATAATTCTTCAAGGTCAGATGCAGTTGTAGCTGCAACGGCTGCAAGTTTATCTACATAAAGTTCTGTTTCCGCAGCAGATACTTTATAACCATTCCATACCGCAGTTAATTGTTCAGAAACTTCCTCACCGGTTTGACCAGTAACATTTGCTGCTTTTAATGTAGTCTCCGCCCTTGCTTTTACTTCACTATCAGAAAGACCCTGTTGGAAATAAATTAAAGAAGCATCAGTATATGTCTTAGTTGTTGAACCTAAAGCGCTTGCAGCTTTATTAGCTTCTTTTGCAAAAGTTGCCATTTCATCAGCACTTTTACCAGTAACTATACGAATATTACTTAAAGAAGTATCTAATTCTTTAATATATGTAAAAGAACCTTTAACAGAACCTACAAAAGAGTTCATTAAACGAGAAGAAATGCCCCATCTAATAGTTGAAGTTAAAGTTTCTCCCATTTTATCTAAAAAGCTTGTAGTTTTTTCTAATTGAACATTTGCGGTTAAAGAATCTTTAATAATATTACTAAATACATCTTCTTTACCTACTTTAGATAAAATCGTAAATAAATCTTTAGATTGTATATTGCATTTTTGTAACTCATTATCAAAATTTCTTAAATTTACAACTCCTAATTTTGAATCAAAACTTTTAGAATAGGAATTTGCAATATTTAATACTTGTCCTTGAATAGCCTCTAACTCTACTCTTGCTTGATAAATATTATCACTTTTACTAAATTTAAGCATATAGTCTTTTGCAGTCATCTGCTGAATTTCTTTAAGACTATTATAAATTGAGTTAAGACTAGTCTTATCGGGTTTAAAGCCAATAGTATAATCTATGCGTCTATTAGCCATATCCTTATTCCTCCTTTTCTTTATATAAAAATAAAGCCTCTACTATTAATAAATAATAATAAAGGCTTTATGATTATATAATTTTGTCCAATCAGCTTATTTCTCTTCCACCATTTGCGGCTTGTGCAAAACGCATAACTTCCTGATACTTTTCTTTATCAAAATCTTTTACAAGTTCATTAAGTTTTTGCATTTCTTCTGGGGCTGTTCTAAGGAAATTAATAAGTTTATTAACAATTGAAGATTCAACTTCTTTTCGAGCAGTAAGCATATCTTCCATCATCTTAAATAATTCATTATATTCTGTTTTAGGAATTGCTTTAATAACTTCCGCAAGTAATCCAGAAGTTTTTACTTTATCATAAAATTCTGATAAATCTGTTTCATCTTCAATATCAAATTCAATATCAGTATATACCATAACAATGTTAGCATAAAAGAACCAGTCTAATTTAATAGGATTATACCAACCTTCTGGTTCATAACTTTCTTGTAAAGTAATTTCAATTAGGTTTGCCTTGTCTCTTGTTGGTAAATAATTATATACATTAAATGTTTGACTGTTAAATGTTACTTCTGTAACACTTTGGTCTATTGTAAGATTTAATTCTGAAAACTTCATATCTTTTATCTCCTTTTTTCTCTTCTTTTTTATATTATACCAAAAATTTTGGTAAATGTCAAACTGTTGTAACATTTCCTTGAGGAAGGACTTCTTTTTTAATTCCAATGTGCATTTTTGTCTGTCTTAATTTTATTAATAATATAGTGTTTCTTTCCATTGCAGCTAAAGCATTTCTTTCATCTCCAGATTTAGATGTAATATATTTGTTTATAAAATAATCATTATAATTATCTAAATTAAATGGATTTGGATCTATAAAAATATATCCTCTAAGATTATTAATTATTGTACTCATAGCATATATATATATTTCTTTACTATTAGTATCTTCAATAACTAAATATTCTGCTTTATCCTTATTATTATTTATTAATTCTCTTCCACCTAAATGACCTGTCGCCGCGGCATAAACAGCTTGTCTTTCTAATGTATCAAGAGCTTTTTTTCTATTTTTATTTTGACCCTCTGGTGCAATAGTATTTAAAAAAGCATAAGACTTATCAATACTGTTCATTCCTAAAATTAAACTTAATAAATTTAAAGTACTTGCAAGAGTAATTCCTTTTATTTTTGGATTCTTATTTGTAAAATCATATGATTTAAAAGATATACCAGTATCTTTTTTTTCATTTATCTGAATATAAAAATCAATTTTATTATCAACTTTTTTTGCTCCAAAATTAATATAATAATCGTCATTACCAATTTGTTCTACAATTTTATCACTTATATCTTTTGCTACATTTCTATATAGTTTACCTATCGTTGATTTACCTTGACTGTCAATAAGACCCTTAGAAAAAGTAACTTTTTTACTGGCTGCAGAAACATCTTTAATTCCTTTTTCTATCATTTCAGTTGTGAACTTAACAGATAAATTCTCAACATTATTCATAATATAATATACAATTACTTCTCTTAATCTTTTTTCTAGTCTAAATACACAACCAGACTTATTAATTGTTTTATATAGCTTTTTAATACTATCTTCAAAAAATTTAAAAGCGTCTATTTTCTCTTGGTTATTATTAATAGTTATTCGATTATCAATTTGTTTTTCTAAATCTGATTTTTTAACTTCTTTTATATTTAATTTAACTAATTGATTATATAGCTTTCGTATATCGAGCATCTGTGAATAAATTAATTTAATAATTTTTAAAGTATAAGGATTTTTACTATTTTTATAGTCTTGAAGTAAATCGTTTTTAACAGTTTCAGCTTTTTTTATTCTTTTTTCTATAGTTGTAAGATAATGTTTTTCTTTAACCTTACCGAGTTTAGTAATTTTGTCTGTATAAGTTAAAATAGCTTCTGGATTAATTTTAAAATCTTCCGTAAAAAGATTATCTTTATCAACAGTTATATTAGTAAATTCATCTAAAAGTGATTCACAAAATTTAGTATATATATCTTCATTTCCTTTTTCTTTTAAAAATGCTAAAAGGTTTTTTTCTAAATTTTTATATTCTTCCTTATTATTTTTTAATTTTTCTCTTATATCTCTTGCGGTATTCTCATTACCTGTTTTTTGAATTAAATTATTTAAATAGTTATGATGTTTGTCAATTAGCTTTGCATAATTATTTTTATCTATATCTTCAATACTGTCCATATATGCATGGACATAGTTTTTTTGCTTAGTTATCATTTATTTCACCTCTTTTTAGGTAAAAAAATAAGGGGGAATAAATCCCCCTTATTTATTTTAATTATTCAGTTGCTGCTGCTTTTGCTTTAATAGCATACCAAGTATAAGTTTTTGATTTAGTATTATCTGTTGTAGAATAAATGGTTGTTGCATAGGCTGTTTTATAAGCATCTGATATTCCAGTTACTGGAATTTTAACATCATCTCTGATATTAAATCCTTCTTCGCTAATAGCTAATGTTAAGTTATCACTAGCATCAGCTGGAACTGTTATAGTATTATCAATTAAATCAATCGTTTTCCCATTTGCAGTAAAAGTAACTGCTGAAAAACTAGGAATATCTATGCCCTTATAGCTATCTACATCTGTATTTGTTTCATCGTCTGTTCTTATTTCTTCTCTTTCTGCGTGTCCCATTACAGTATCCCATTTAGCATCTACTGGTTTTGATTCTTCAATTATTTGAATTAAACAAAGAACTTTCTTTGTTTTATTAAAATAGGTGTAACCGGGGAACGCATCCATAGTGTAAGTAAATGTACTAGGATCGCCACTGGAAGCCATTGTAAATGTAAAGTTAGATTGAATCTTTACATTAGGAAGAGTAATAACAGCTGGCATATCTTTACCATTACCTTGTGCTCTGAAGTAAGTGTCTCCTTCTACATAATAATAACCGGCAAAATTTTCAGCATCAATTTGAATTTCTGAAACACTAGAACCTTCTTTTAAAATATAACAGTCTACAATTACATTGTTTCCTTTTCCTTCATCTCCGAGCAGAATAATCTTTCTATTATCACCATCCTGGTCTACACTAGCTACTTTATAAATATCGCCTGTTAAACCACCATCTGGATCGGTAGCTAAAACAAATAAAGGCGCTGAACCACAAATTTTATCACTGCCAAGAGCATCTTTTAGATCTATAACACCATTATTTGCATCTGCTGTTGCCATAATTGTTTGATGTACATGAACATATTCCTTTTCTCCTTTTTTAATAAGACCTGCACCAGTAAGTATTGATAAGCCTATTGGTGAAATAAGTGCATCTTCTACTGTAAAGGTAAGAGTCTTTTCACCTTCCCAAGCTATTAAACGAGTATTACCACGACCACCAGTTGCATATACAGTTGTGCCTGCTCCTTCAAGAGTTGAAGTCTTTGCAGAATCAATTATTAAAACAGGTTGACCAGCCTCAAAAATTTTGTTACCAATTTTTACAGAAGTCTTTGCTCTATAAGTTAAATTACAAACTTCACGAATACCAAATTTCATAGGTTTTTCCTCCTTAAAATATTTTATGGATGTATATATTGCATCCAATCTTCTGGTTCTTTTAAATCTTTACAACCTACCATCTTTGCTGAATTATAAAAATCATAATAAATTTTTAAATTCATTCTTTTAAACTCTTCTTGAATTTGATAAAAAGTGTATTGAGATATATCTACTTTGCTTTTATTTCCCCCAACAGCAATAATAGATACAAGTCTACCTAATAGACTTCCTTCTTGTTCACTTTCATCTTTCAATTCCGCCAATTTTTTATGACGCTCATTTAACTTTTTCATAAGTTTATCCATAAGTTTACCTTCAGAAGGTCGTAATTCTTGTTCTCCATTAAAAGAAGAGAACATTTCTTTTATATATTGCTTAAAATCCTCAAAATTATAATCATTTAAAAATCCAGTTTCTCCAATAGATATCTTAGAGTCTTCAATTTTTACTTCATTTTGCGGAAATAGCAACGAAAGAACTAAATAAAAAGCTTCTATCTGCTCTTGTGATTCTTTAAGATTGCTTTTTATTATTGACATTAATACTTGAAAATCACTATAATTAGATAAATCTACATTGTCCTTAGCTCCAAATAAATTTTCCTTAGATAATCTTAACAATTGTATTCCTAAAAAGAAATTGTTTTCTCCAATAAGACCAATTTCTTTAATTGTTGGCTGATGTATTACTAATCTACCTTTTTTAAACACTATATCTGCGCCAGTTGCAAGAGTTAATTCATCAATCATCATCGTTATTCTCTATCCTATCATCACTACCATGAATGGCAGAGTACATTAAAGTATAACCGGCTAAGTTCTCATCTAAAATTAATTCACTACAGCCTAAAAACTGGAAAGTACCTATTCCAGTTAATTTACAATTGTTTAGTAATCCATCTATATAACCAGCAATTTTTAAAGGTCTTAATTGAAAGCCGCCTAAATCCCAATAATCAGTATGACATATAATATCAAAACTAACCGTGCAATCTCTAAATTCTGGGTTTGTGGCATTAGGAACAAAATTATCAAAACTAATTAGTATATAACTTTTTACTTCTTCGTGTTCTTTAAAAGCAATTTTAGGAGTAATCTTAATATACTGTTCATTTTTTAAATCTTTAATAGATTTACTCTCAACGATTTGTTGATATCTTATATTAGTTGTATCTAAACAGTCTGGTGTATTAATAACAAGGAGTCTTTTTAACTCATTTCCTTTTTGTCTATTTGTAATAAACAATTTTTCTAATATTAATTCAGTATCTTTTTCACAAGAGAAAAAAGAGGATTCAATAGGTTTAGTTAAGTTAATCATATTTTTCTCCTTTTATATTGGTAAAATTTTAATCAATAAAATTATATCATCTTGCCCATCAGCGCTATAGATTAAATTAAATTCACCTTTATTACCAAGTATTTCAATTTCACAATTAGAAGAAGATTGAGATAATATTTTTGCTTTTTTAATATTATCAACAGACCAAAATCCCTTTTCTGAATTAATAATATTATACTGTTTAACATCATAAGGATAGACTGAATCATCACCCTTAATGTATGAAGATTCTAAGTCTGGCTCTACTGGTTCAATTGGCGCAATTTCATTTTCATCTTCAACAGTATTTGAATAATCTTCTTTCAAATACACATCAATTATTCCTTCTGTTGAAATTTTATCTGTTGCTTCAACAACCCAATTTTCATTATTAATTTTAACTTTAGTAAATCTATTAAAAAATTTTAAAGTTTCTTCATTTTGAGTTATTGTAAGCATTGCATCATAATTGAGACCATTCCAGTAAATCTGTTTTTCAGAACTCCAGTCCATAGTCTTAACACTTGGTCCACAAAAATAAATTTTATAAGTATTTTCACCAATAGTAAGTTCATATCTACATCTGCGAAGAGTACCTCTAAAGTAAGCTTCTTCTTCTAAATTTTGTAAATATACTAACCAATAAGATTGATTCTCTTTCCATTGAATAACATCGCCATTTTTTATTCCAATTTCTTCTATTCCTTCAGAAGTTTTACCTTTTCTATCACTATTTAAACATATATCTTTAAAAGGAATAGATAATAGTTTTATATCTTCATCTTTATTTATTTTACTTGGATTAATAAGGCATTTAAATTCTCTACCATCATTTAATACTATAGTTTCCGCCTGGTCTGAATTAAACAGGGCTGTCCGTAAACCCCTTAATTTATCAGTCCTCATTCTGTCCTCAGTAGTAACACCATAGTATTTTACTCTTGTTTTTAAATTATCTAATCCACTCATATATCTTCCTCCTTAAAGTTATTTAATATTTTATTTAATAAAGAAAGACATTCAAATATAATTCTTCTATATAAGAAAAAATCTTCTTCTGCGGTTAGATGTAATAATCCTTGTAGTTTACATATTAAGGAGAAGAAATTCTCATCTTCAATTAAATCATTCATACCAATTAGTTCTTCAATAATTGTTGTTAAGGGGGATTGCCAATCTAAACCTTCTTCTCTACAAGGTAATAATTTATAAATTTGATTTACTATTCTGCGTAAATTCTTTTGTATAGCGGAATTTGATATTGATAATCTTTTATTCATTTGCGCTTGTTAAAAAGACATCCATTCTATTTTTAATAAATCCATCAGACCCATTTTCTCTTCTCTTATATAATCTTTGTAAATGGAAGCCTTCTCTTTCATAATCTGTTTTTAACGCTAATATTTTAGCCATATGATTAGCTTGTGAAGTGAATTTAAAATCTGAACCGCTATACTTTAATCTTGTATTTTCTACACTTGCTAATTGTTGTCCAAGCCATTCTACAATCATATAAGTTGCTAAAATATTAATCTCTTCCGCTGTTAATTCAGCATTAAAATATCCCTCTGTATAAAGATAAGTGATAACAGTCTCGTTATCACTTTCTACTCCAGTATATTCACTCTGATCTTCAAAGCTTTCAATTTCATAGTCATTTAGATTAACTCTTGGAAATTCAAACTTTTGTATTGCGGAAATTAACAAATCTTCTAATAATCTATAAGTATCTAATTCTGTTAATTCCATATACATATCATCAGTTATTTTTGATAGAAATCTGTCATATACAAAGGAAAAAGAGGTTTTACCCATAGCATTTTCCTCCTTTATTTTTTAGTTGAACTAAGTGTTCTCCTTACAGGCTTATTTTCAACTTCTTGAGTTTCTTCTTTAACCCTTCTTGTTGTATTGGTTTTATCCTGTTTAACTTCTTCTGTTTCTTTATTTATTTCAATAGCTTTACTAACATCAAATCCAGTTTTTTCAAGAATTGCTTCTCTCTTTGCATAGTCATTTAATTTTAATGTTACAGCTAAATTTTTTACTAAATCAATTACTCCATCTGGCGCAAAATCAAGACAATCTAAAAATTCATCAAGAGAACCAACTGTTAATAGATTCTTTATTTTTTCTTCATCGTAATAATATTCAATTTCTACTTCACCAATTAGTTCATCTATTGCTTCACTATTATTTAACTTTAAACAATTATTAAGTAAATATTGTCCGCCTGGAGTATAAGCTAATTTTCTTAATTCGCCCATTGTAATCTTTTTTGTTTCATTGGGCATAAAATTTCTGTGTAAATTATTCAAATCTTCTATAGTATAACCAACACTTCCATTATCTCTATTGGTTACTTCAATTATAACATCATCTAATAACATATTATTCTCTCCTTTTATCTCTTATAAAAAATAAAAAGGGAAGATAAAAATATTAAATTTTATCTTCCCTTTCTTTATCTAATTACGCAAGAGAACTATTCTTATAAACGCAAATATTATTAGTAATCTTTGCGCCTACACCAATCTTCTTGTAAACTTGAATTTCTCTTGAACGATCTTTATTAACATATTCATCAACAATTGTCTGACCTTCCATAGCAACCTTGATAGGCTTTTCACCCGTTCCAGTAGGAATAATCCAAGCGTAGCTAGGATCAAGAACCTTCTTAGTGTTAGTTTCATCTTCAAAAGACTGAGGAAGAACAATTACTCTGTGAGTTTTATAGTTACCAAGATAACCATTATTCCACTTCTGATTTCTCATATCATCAGATACCCAACCAGTAGAAGGAACCATTGTAGCTGCAAATTCATATGTGCAGTAAATTTCTGCCTTACCATAAGAATCTGCAATTTGAAGAAGCTTATCCATTTCAGCCTCTACGAAACCAGTTTGAGTAGTCTTATTTGTAGACTGAAGACTTGTTACAGCAGCAACAAGAGCCTTAGCCATTTCTCTATAAATAGCTTCATCAAGACCTTCCATTACAATGTCTACTAAAACGCCCCAATCTACTCTTCCATCAAGGAACTCTTCGAGACCAATCTGAGCAGCTCCGCCATAAGCAGAAGTAGGAACTTCATAGCTCTGTCCATCAAGCTTAAATACTTCATAAATACCAGCAAGACCTACCTTAGTAATAAACTGTTTAGCTCTGCGTCTTGAGGCAGCAGTAACTTTCTGTACGAATACAGGCTTATCTCCCTGGTTGAAAGTCTTAATTTCTGCAAACTGTGCGTATGCTTCCATAACTCTCTGAGGAAGTACATCGTCAATAATTGTTTCTACAAGTTGGAAAATCTTGTTTTTATTTTCACGGAAGGATGCATAAGTGCCAGCATAGTTATTTAATTCTTCTCTTAAAGTATTATTAAGATCTGAATAAGTACAATTTACATCATTATAAGAAAAAGTAGTTGTTGGCTTATTAGCAGCTTCTGTAGTTTTCTTTGCAAGAGTTACTAAATTATTAAAATCTAACATATCTTTTACCTCCTTACTTAATTCTTACAATTTTAACTGCGGCTTGACCATCTGGCATTGTAGTAACCTTAGCTACTTCCCAAACCATTGCGCCTGCTGTTGGGGCTGATGACTTTTCAAGATAACCTGCTGCATTTACAACGAGTGTATCCTTTTCAGCAAGAGCTTCACCAGTAGTAGAGCCAGTGTTTGATGTTGCAGCCTTCTTTACTGTATTAGTTGTGAAAATATCACCAACATTTGTCTTAAATAATCTTGGAGTCATAACTCCATCAATATAATCTGTCTTTTGTAAAGCAAAATCCTTATAAGTTTCTTTTGAACCATAAAGTTTTACTTCATTAAATACAAGCATCCACTCGCCTGCGCCTGTATAATTAACTTCTCCAGTAGCATAATCATATTTTGCAAACTGACCATTTTCAAGAGTAGTAATTGCAGATGCTGCGGGAAGCTGAGCATAAATCTGTCCAGTTCTTTGAGCAGATAAGTGATTAGGTTCTACTTGACCAAATCCAATTCTATCTATCTGTGCCATATAATTGTCCTCCTTATATTAATCTTGTTTTGATTGAGTTCTTTGAACTGCTTTTAACCAAGCTGGTACACTATCAGTATCATCATTTAAAGAATATGTAATAACTTGATCTTGCTTTTCTTCATTGTCATTTGTGAAATTTACTTTATTTCTTACGCAAATAACAGAAAGTTTTGCTTCAATATCATCATAAGAATATTGTCTTTTATTTTTAATTACATCTGCTTTATCTTCATCTGATAACATATAGAAACTATTAATTAAAGCATCTTTTTCTTTATCTTCTACTTGTAATTTAAATTCTACAAGTTCATCATAATCTTTCTTTAAATTATCAAATTTAGCTTGTAATTCTTGATATTGAGTTTGTAATAAAGAAAATTCAGTAGACTCTGGAGTTTCTGCAGGTTCTTCTACAGAAGCTTCTTCAACAACTGGTTCTTCTTCTACAGTTGGTTCTTCAGCAGGAGTTTCTTCAACTATTTCTTCTGTTGGAGTTTCTTCTACAGGAACTTCTGTTTCTGTAATTTCTTGATTTTCAACTTCAACAGTTTGTTCAATATTGTCCATATTTGGCATATTAGGTCCTCCTTTTAAAACAAATTGTAAATCTTGCATCATGGAGAATAATGTAGTTGTAAATTTATCATCCAGATCTTTTGTAAATGTAGTTTTAACTGAACTACCCTCGAAACAAGGCTCAACATCTTCTCCTAAAATACATAATTTTGAAAATATTGCATCATTTATAATAAAAAATTCTAAACCTGAATTATTATCGGTTGCCCAATTTCCTTCACAAGTTTTTTCATCTAATTCCATTGACTGAGGGCGGCCTTCATCCACTGCTTCTTTAATTTCTGGAAATTGTCCAGTCCATAAAAAGCCAGTTGTCATTAAATATTCCCTTGTTGTTACATTACCAAATTGGTCAGTGTCTTCAAATTCTTGAAACCATACTTTTGCATCTGGCGCAACAAAACCATAGGGAGTAGTAAGACAATTAAAATGAATACCAGATTCATCCATTACTACTTGTTCTCCATGGTCTCTAAAATCTTGTTGCTCTTCTTTAAAGTATCCAACAATTGGACACCCTCTTAACGTCTTTGCCATTTCTGTAGCAACTTCTTTAGTAATATAACTATGATTTCTATTTTTTCCTAAATATAAAACCTTTATATCACAGGTACTCATAAGAGGGTTTATATCAACTGGTTGTAGATTAATAAATTCAGGAGATTTAATAGTTGCTAATGATTTATACATATTATTCTCCTCAGCTTTCTGCTTCTTTATTAGCTAAAGTTTTATCAGAAACTTCTTTTCCTAATTCTTCATTTGATGGTCTTCCAGCTTTATTCTCTTCTCTTATTTTATCAATAGCTTCTGTATTCATAGTTGATGACATCATTGGGGGAATAAATAATGTTACCAAATCTAATACTTCATTTTCAAAATAAGCAGTTGCAAGAATCATACTTTGAGATTGACCAAGAGCAATTTGCGGCAATAGTTTAGAAAAACCTAATTGCATTTGCTCTTTATACATTTTAGACATTTCCTTATAATTATAAATTGTAGTTGTCAATATTTGTGCTTTAAAATATAATTTATTTGGATTTTTATAAAAAGGTCTAATAATGCTATTTAAAAAATCTTCAAATTGAATAATTAAATTATAAATTGAAGCTTCATCATTTAAAATAGATTTTTCAAGAGCTAAATTACCATCTGTATTAAATTGCTTCTGAGAAACACCAGCTTCATTAAAAACTTCTCTCTCAACAATAGCTAAATCATCTGTTGTGGTGTTAGTATTTCTATCTGATAAAGTAGCAACTTCAACATCCGCGAAAGTCGTTAATACATCTATGCCAATTGCTCTTTTTAACATATGCACAGCATTATTATGAAGTTGAGCCGCTTCATCTAAATCAAAAATCATATCTCCATTTTTATCAAATGGCATTTTTTGAATTATTATTTTTAATAGCTGTTGTTGCATTTTTTTGAGATTTAATTCTTCTGTTGTATTTAAATCAATAATAGCAGGAATTACAGAAATAAAAGTTGGAATATCTGTTTCATTAATGTTAAATTTAAAAGCAAAATTAATATCTAACATATACCATCCAGCGCTATCTCCGCTAAACTCAGGCTTTAATTTATTTTGTTTATATAAACTATAACCTTTTTTAAATTCTGGCGGAAATAAATTTAATATTTTCATTCTTTGATTTACATCTTTGAAAACTTCATCAAAGTATTTCATATTAAATTCAACAACTGGTTGCAAATCAACTTTAAATCTTGAACGACAATATTTACTTGGAAGTTCTTGTATAGATAATGTATTGTTACTATTATATATTTTATAACCATAATAACAACCATTTTTTATAACTTTTAAAGCAACTTCTCCAAAAAATCTTTTTACATTAAAATTATCTAAAAATTGTAAAATTTTGTAAAAGGTTGATAACATTTTATCATTCTTTTGTTTTTCATCACTAATATAAGGGGTAACCATCCAATCATATCTATATAAATAAGCCATATATCTACATAATCTGTTGTAAATACCACTTGTCTTATAATAGTAATCAGAGATTTTTATCATTTCTTCATAATCACAATTTTCAATAGCTTGTAAAATATAACTTTTATCTGTATATGGATTTGTTTTTTCTTGAGTTAAAGTTAATGTAGCATCATCTAAAGTTTTTAAACCAACTTTTATTTTAGAGAAATCAATTTTAGGAGATTGTTCTATATTGTTATTTTGTCTGTTTATCAAAACTATCCTTCTCCTTTCTCTTTGTATAGTATACCAAAAATTTTCATCTTTGTCAACTTTAATTAATTATAACCTGCTTTAGTCATAATTAAATCATAATCAAGAAGACCTTCTTCTGTATAAGGTATTTCAACTAAAGTTATATTATGTTTGCGGCAATACTCTCTTTTTAACATATCATTAAACTGCTGTTTTCTTAATCCAGCTAATCCGCCAAATTTTTCTTTAGGAAGATAATGCTGTATACCTTGATACTCAATTAAAAAATCTAAATCTCCATCATCATCAAATACTGCAAAATCAAATCTTAACGGCGCTTTTTTAGCACTTACTAGATCTGGAAAGCTATATTCTTCTTCAAAATTCAGACCTGCCGCAGTTAAAATATCAAATATTTTTATTTCTCCACGACTTGCTTTCATAAAAATAACGCCCTTTCTGTTTATAAAGTGATATTTCTCCTTTATCTTATAATCTTAAAAATAAAGAAGAAATATTTAAACTTCGTTGTCCTAAAATTTTTTAAGAGAATAATAAAAATTCTGACATATCTCTGCTTCTTCTCTTTTTCTTTCTATCTTCTTCTTGTTTAATAAAATATAAACCATAAATAAAAGCAGAAAATTTATCTTTTTTAATACCTCTATTTGATTGTTTTAAAATAATATTTATACCTTCATTCTCTTGTACTAAATTTAAAATTTGTTCTCTTAAAATAGTAGTATTTAAGAATGGCATTAAATATTCATTTCTTTGTTCAACAGTCATATTCTGTCCCACTTTTGTTTGCATAAGTTTTGTTTTTGCGGAGCTATCATCAATTAAGAATTTAACTTTTCCACTTCCCATTTGAGTCTGCGCATAAGTATAACATTCTGTATTGATTGGTGCATTTGCTTTTATTATATAAATAGCATTATTTACCATATCCGCAGTTTTATACTTTTTATATTCACCTTTATCATCATTAATAATTCCAAAAGGTGGTAATATTTCAGATGTTTCGGGATCAACTTGGGATTTTATCATAAAATCTATTAATCCAATACCCAGTCCGTTACCATCAATAGCTAATGCTTTTGCGTGGAATTTGAAAAATAATTTCTTTAATTTTATAGCCTGCTGTTCAAAATCTTCTGCAACATAACTAAATATATTAACAACACTTTTTAATGCAGTTCCTTGCTGCTGCGGAGCCACTTTCATAACAACCGCTTCTGTTGTACAGTCTAATCTACCAACATCGACTCCAATAACGTAATAAGTAGTTTTTCCTATCTTGTTATTTAATTGATATTCAGGTTGGAGTAATTGTCTATGTTTATCAAACTTCTCCGCAGAGAAGAATGCATTACTTACATCTCCGGTCCAGACACTGCGATATTCTCGATCAAACGAGTCCTCATTGAAAGTACCTTGCAGTTTCAGTTGTGCGACGAAGTCATCTGCAATAAGACCCTCCGCAACAGGAGTTTCATAAGTTCCGCCCATTACTGTAACAAGATTTGGATCTATTACGCTTTGTATAAATAACTCAATTAATTTTGAATATGCGAATGAGTTCTTATAGCCTGCTGTAGTAATATACACTTGAGATTTATTGATAATCTCTTCCTTATGACGGGTTCCGTCTGGCAATAATCTGTCAACGTTGGTTGTAGGTATAATAATTTCATTTAGGGCTTCCTGGTCTATCAGAACACACTCTTCCATGAGTCCTCCTGTGCGCCTTTGGCCTCGGGAGCTTTCTTTTGCGGGAAGTATATTAATTTTACTACCATTTTTAAATACATATTCAACACTATCTTTAGTCTTTTTAGTTGCGCCCCTGTCCCACTTAATCTCGTTCTGCAACGCAGGAATCAGCTTACATATTTCTTCGACCTTGCTCATAGTGATTGACGCGGCCTGTTCTTTCAGTTTGTTATCATAAATGCTTTTTATCATTTATTTCTTATGATTCATTTTCTCATAAGCTCAGCATATCTTTTCATCCTCGTTATAACGGTAGGTATTGATTATTGGTGAGATAATCTCAAAAAGCCTATAGCTTTTATGCTGCGGCCTCGTGGTAGGATTATATCTTTTCACCTACTATGCGTTGCCCCTGACTATACTTTGCATAGCCTTCGGTTCGGATTAGCATCTCAGCCTTCCCGCTTAATTCCGCAGTAATCATATAACATATTACTATATTATACGGCAAATTATATTTATTTTTTTTTATGATACTTACTTCCATTATTTATAAAATCTAAATAATGTTCATACTTTCTATCTAAGTATATTGTAGAATCTTTATATATCCAGTTTAAAAAATTAGTTACATCATTTAATCCACTAAAAACATATCTTTTAGCTCCTTGCTCTCTATGTACTATAAAAATTTTATTACTTTTATTTTGAATATCAATTATATTTAAAAAACCTCTTATAAAATCTTCAGTTCCAATAATCCCAACTTGGAAACAAGAGGAAGTATTGCTAAACCAACCATCTCCATCAAAATATCCTCTAATAAAATGTCTTATTAGATGCTCTGGAACTTGTTCTTCTGTTGGAAATTTTAAGATTAAAGATTTTTTAGGTACACATCCGTGGTTTATCAAATCCTCTTTACAAGGAATACTTTTAAAAGAATAACGATAAGATTTAGTTTGAGGTCTATAACTAATTTTATTTGGTATTCCAATAAATTCTTTAAACTTTTCAATATGAGTTAAATCTTTCTCTGCTAATCCTAACTCAATTCGATTATCAGTAGAACCAACTGAACCATCTGCATATAAAAATCCTAACCAATAAGCTTTTTCTTCTGTATCTATAATTTCAAAATGTCTTATATTATTTGTTGCACTCATTATAAAACTCCTTTATAAAAATTTGAAATTATATAAATATAAATTTACCACCAGTAGTTATGAAGAGCTCACAACCTGGGTATAAAATTGCTTTTAACATTAATGCCATAATAGATAAAAATGACTTAGAGAATGCGCGCGGATAGGTTGCGTAAACAAATCTATAGCGCATGACTTGTCGCAAAAATACTCTCTGATAGAAGAAAAATTTAAAATTACAATCTTCTCCCTTAATAAAATCTACAAATAAATCTGGATATTCTCTAAAAAAACTGATTAAATAGCGTAAATTTTCCAATTGCGCCCTAAGTCTTTCTTCTGACATACCACTTTTTTTGTTAGAATCTTCACAAGAGAGAGCAATAATGTCAGCTAATGCCATTATTCATCAGCCTCCCCATTAGAAATTTGCTCTGACTCTTCTTGCATCTTCCGCAAATTTTCTTGATGTTCTATGATATCCGCATCAGAAATCTCTACATAATCTTGTCCTTTTGATTTTGCCAATAGCATATCTCTATGTTGTTGTTCAGCAATTTCTCTTTTCTTTAAGTAGTCTTCCATTTGACGAGCCAGCGCAGTATCTTGATAAAATAAGTTTTTAATATATTGTTTATTATCATTAATAATAGTATCAATAATATCTTGCGGAGCTTCTATTTTAAATCTTGGAATTTGTCCGCCCCATTTTTCACAATAGTAAACAATCTGACCTACACTATCAACAAATTCTTCTTTCTTTTCTTTATTTTGTGCGGCAGTAAATTTTGCTGATTTTCTTAAACTATCAGATACAGTGCTTAACTTTTTGTAGGTTTCTATATCTCCGCTGTCTAGGGCTTGATTCATTTTTAAATTTGTCTTACACAAGAGTATTAGAGTATTGCGGGTATCCGCATCTTGTATATCAAATGAATTTTCCATATCAGTATAAGCTTTTTCCAATTCAACCCACTCAGATGGTTTATAATATCTGCCCCATTTTAATGCCATTTTTATTTTATCATCTTCTGTTAAGCTTGCCGCAAAATCTGGAAGATAATCTTCATCAAAGAAGTATGTTTCTTCTATTGGCGGAGGCGCCGCAGGTTTATCATTTTTATGTTGAGTTTCTGTTGATACTAATGTTTTATATTGAGCTTCTGATATTAAGTTTTGTGCGAAAGCCACCTCTGCATAAGCTTCTTGTTCTTTTTCTTTTGCTAATTGTTCTTCCGCAGCTTTTTTTGCTTCTTCCGCTAATCTTTCAGTATCCGCCCAAGTATATTGTTTCCATTGTTTTAGTTTCATTTTGGCTATATATTTACCAAATACAGACATACCATTCATTTTAGTGGGGTCTTTTGCATAAGCCCTGTCTCTTAGGACATTCCATTCCGCCTCTATGTATGGTACATCTAATTTTTCACAAAGCCATAAAAAGGTTGAAGGATCAAAATTATCTATATGCATGGTTAAACATTTTTTACATAGCTCTGTTTTTTCACCATTTCTATATGTATAAAAATTGCCATCCTCCATTTCTTTATGGCATTTTTGACAAATCTTTTTTGCCATTTTATAAATCACTCTCCTTGTTATTAAATAGATAGCTATCATTATAACCAAAAGAAGAATAACTATATAGTTTCATTGTTGCAAGATATTTACCAAAAATAGATGGTGCGGTAATTGGTTTATTATTTAATAGTCGCCGCCATACATCTTCTATATAAGGTATATTAAACTCTTGCATTAATGGTAGAATTGTTTCTATATTTTCATCTTTTATATTTGAATAAAGACAATCTTTACAAACTGGTTTGATTTGTTTATCTTTAAATTGTAAAAATTTGGAAGGCACCTTATCTTTTTTACATCTTTCGCAAATCATTTATTTGCCGCCTTATTTCTACACTCTTTGCATATACTATAATAGCCATCTTTACTGGTGTTGTTTTTAGAAAAGTAACGATTAATTTTTAATTTATTTTGTCCACAGCGTGAACATTTTTTATATGCGCCTTTTTCTTTATAAGTAAAATACCAATTTATATACTGTTCTTTTGCCTTATCCGCAATAATTTTGGGTATCTTTTTGCGCCAAAGAGCAGAAATATATTCAACAGTATACTTAATATCAAATTCATCTTTTATTAGAGCCTGTATTTCCAAATTTTGTAAACCGTCTACCTTATATTCCACAAGCCGCAAAAATATAGGCTTATCATCCAAAGCCGCAGAACATAACGCATCAAAGTCTAACATCATATAATACGCATCGCCCCAAAAACATTCTGACACTTCTTGCTTTAGCGCAGAATAATTACACAATAGCGCAGATATGTGTAATGGATTGAAAAAATTTATTATACAATTACTAACTGGTTCGCCGCTTTCATCAAAAGTAATCTGTTCATATAAGTCTATACTGTTTATTGTTTTGGCGAGGTTGTTAGCTTTTACGGGCGGTTTTGCTGCATTTTTAATTACATATTGGTCTTGGTGCATTTCTATTAATTGCTTTTTTAGAAGATATTTGCGGCGGCCGGTAGCTTTTGAGAACTGTCCTTCTATTGTTTTTATATCTTCTTTTAAATTTGATAATTCTGGAATATCTTTTAAATCTTGTGGGGTGATGGCAATTTTTGGAACTAATAAGACATTTTTATTAGAACTCATTAAGTTGTAGACACCATCCTCCCCATTTTCAAATTTAGCAACCAAACCCTCATAAGAAGTTTCTCGTTTATTTACAGTTGCTAATCTATTATCTGTTAAAATCTTTTTTTCTTTACGCTCTTGTTTATCTTGAGCAAAAATAATATAGTCTGCTAATTTTTCTAAAAGAGAAGGAGTAGGATTAATATTAGGATCTTGTAAAATATTTTCTACATATTTAACTCTTTCTTTAGCATCTTGAATAGTAAAATCTAATTTCATGAGGTTCATTCTCCTTTCTTTTATTAGTATAGCAAAAATTTTACATGAAGTCAAGTAAAGCGGGAATTGGAGTTTTTGTGCATGGGTAATTTTTTTACAAAATTGAATTGATGATTTGAGTTTTGATTTTCCTGGTTTAATAGGGTTATTATCGTATATTATTGAAAGAAAAGTTTGTCGTGTTTTGATATTGGAAAAAATTTTTTGGAGTGGGAGTTGTCGAGGGAATACCAGTTTCTTCCAGTCAATACCTTATTTCCCTATATATACCCGTCATATATATAGGTAAATATAGTACCGTCAAATTGCACAAAAACCGCATATTTTTTTGTATATTTTGACGAAAAAATTTTTTCAAAAAAAGGCTTGACAAATTGGAAAACCTGTGCTATAATAAAGACACAATAAAACAAAAGAACAGATAAATTCTTTAAAACTGAGAAAAGGCAAGGGATTTAAAATGAAAATCTTTAACACAGGCTACTTTTATATCGGGTATCAGTACAAAAGGAAAAAATATGGTTGCTTTAAAATAGGCATTACCGGCAGAACCCCTAAAGCAAGAGAAAATGAATTAAATAAAAAAGAGGTGTTTAAAATATATACTTCAATAGGCTTTGAAAATATAAGCAAACCCGCCCTTGAAAAGATAGAGGCTGACGTAAGATTTAAATTGAGTTTAATGCCTGAATATAATTCAGTACAGAACGATCATTTCTTATATGATATAAACAATAGTAAAAACGATATTAAAAAAATATCTGAAAAGGCTATTGAATACGCTGAACAAAGTTATAAAGAAATAATGGGAATAATGAAAGAGGGTATATAATATGGCAAGAACAGTATATTATTTTGATATGGACGGCGTAATAAGTAATTTCCATAAAGAACCTTATAAGTATGTAAATGCTATTAATAGAGAATGGATAGCAAACCTTGAGCCTTTTATGTATAATGTTGATTTAATCCGTAATCTTATAAAACAGGGTAAAAGCGTGTATATATTATCAAAGGCAGCAAGTGAAAATGCAAAACTGGGCAAAATTGATTGGCTTAAAAAGTATATACCGGAATTAAAATCAAATCGTATAATCGTTATCGTGGGCAGTGGTAAAAAATGCGATTATATGAGAACTAAAACAGGCATACTGATAGATGATGATAAAACCAATATAAACCAGTGGGTAAAGGCTGGGCATAAAGGCATATTGCTAAAAGAAAAAGGTGAAAGGGTAGCCCTCTAAGGGTTGCCTTTTACCAAGTATTATTATGCTATGCAATATTATGTCTTGTATAGTAATATGCGGCTATTGCTATGTCTTATAATGTAAGGTATTATTATGCGATGTTATACTATGTCTTATATAGTATAGAGCGTGTTATATTATATATACTTGAATATTCTTTATAAAATTGAGCCTGCCGCTCGAATACCTTAGACTCAGAGCCGCAAAGTTGTATATGTTTTATGCTCTCAATATTTTATTTATAAAATATGTGTAAAAATGTAAAGGCAAAATGCATAAAAAATCCTATAAATTTTTGTGCAAAATCACAATAAAAAAACACTTGACAAATTGCTTAAACTATGTTATAATTAAGATACAGAAAAGGAAAGGCTAAAGGTGATTATTATGACAGAATTTAAAAAAGATGTTATCTATTTTACAGACTTAGTGAGATGTGGAGATTTAACTGATTTATCAATTAGAGTATCTCCGCTCGGCTTTTATGTGATTGATACTGGAGAAGAAATTTTTAGATACGATTATATCACTGAAGAGAGAATTTTTTAAAGACCTCTTGACAAATCAGTCAAAATGTGATATAATATAAGTACAGTAAAGGAAAGGAATAAAATAAAATGAATGAAGAAGTAATTAAAGCTATGAACAAAAAAGAGAAGGAACACACCTTCCGCAAATGGTGGAACAAAAACAGATATAAAGTAATGAGAGTGATTTTGTTCCCTATTTGGTGGAGTATCAAGATAAAAGAAAAAATTGAGCCGTATCTTATTTGTAAATATAAATGGGATGATAACAGGGCGCAGGAAATTCTTAGTTATTATATTCCACGCATAGCTGAATGGGATGAAGAAGATAAGTCTTTTTACTTTTTCGATAATGGCATGGGATGGGGTTTGAAGTATAATCAGAAATACCTTAAATTCCGTGACCGCAAATGGTGGAAATATAATTGTAACTTTTGGGGCGGCAAAATTAGAAGTTATTTAATTGAAAATTTTGAGCTTGAAGGTTTTACGAAGGAAATTGGAAATTGTTATGACGGCTGGACAGAAGTTTGTTTCAGATTAATTGAAAAATAATTCAAAAAACTCTTGACAAATCAATCAAGATGTGTTATAATATAATCAAGATAAGGGAGCTGATAAACCGACAGAACAGAGAAAAGGAATTTAAGTATGAGAGTAACAAAGACAATTAAGGATTATGTAACAAGAATGGTCGAAGAAATTTATAGTGAACCAACAGAAGAAGAAAAGGTTTACTCCGCATTAAAAGAAGCAATAAGTGCGGAAGTAGATAGACTTAATGAAAAATTTAAGCCTATGATTAAAGAAGAAATTAAAGCCTTTAATGCAATTCACGGACTTGATAAAAGAACTGGCGGAATAAGATTACGAGATAGCTATATATGTATATATGATGCCTATGATTTAGGAAGTACCACAGAAATAGGACAAAAAGCACAGGAAGCGGCAAGAGCAAGAAGAATAAAAATAAATGAAGCTATTGAGAATATTATTCTTACTCTTGAACTCGGCGGAAACAAGGCAGACCTCGACAGAATGTTAAATGAATTAAAGGAGAATAAGTAATATGAGAGTTTATGTAGTTTGTGAAGTTTGGGAATGGGAGAATTGGGATTGGGAAAATGAAAAACTCGACAAAGTATTTGCTACAAAAGAAAAAGCTGTTAATTATATTGCCAATAAGATTAATAAATGTAAAGATGATGACAAGGAAATAACAGAAAACAATTTAGATGAAATAAAAGCAAGGCTTCAAGAAAATCTTAATGCTTATCCAAGCTATTATACAGGATATGAAAAAGAACTAGAATAAATTTATTGCGGCAGATATATTACCTGCCGCATATGTTTTATTTTCAATACTATACAATGTCAATGATAGACAATCTTCTCAGCGTGCGGCTTTCTATTGCACCCGCACGATTCCTCCTCCAAAATAATAGATGAGCCAATATTTTTATTTGAAAATATCTTAGGTTGTATAGTATGCAAAATCCCAAAAAGAGCAACTATATTTTTGTGCAATTTTTCCTATTGACAATTTAAAATTTTTATGTTATAATATAAATACAGAAGGGGAAAGAAAGAAAAAAGAAAAAATCCGAAAAAAATTTCTTAAAACCCCTTGACAAATAACACGAAATGTGTTATAATAAGAGTGTACCAAAGAGGTACTAAACAAAATTTTATGAGCCGCAAAGGCAGAAAGAGAGTGTTTAATTATGACAATCGAATTTAATGAGAATGGTGAGCGTATCACTAAGGCAACACGTTTTGCAGAACTTCGTGCAATTGCAGAAGCCGCTGACAGAGCCGACCTTGTAAGCTTTATTGACAGAGAAGTTGAACTGTTAAGCCGCAAGAAGTCAAGCAAGAAGGAAAATCCTGAGCGTGAAAAGAAGGTATCTGTAATTATGGATTGCCTTGCTAAGGCTGATAAGCCTATGCGTGTATCAGAAATCCTTGCAGAATTTAATCTCAACCCTGTTGAGTATTCCAATGCGCTTGTAAGCAATA
Organism: Bacilli bacterium; assembly: GCA_016297695.1. GTDB lineage: Bacteria > Bacillota_I > Bacilli_A > RF39 > UBA660 > RUG14121. The sequence continues at coordinate 61,759 of JAEDGC010000001.1, read as the reverse complement.
TTCTCAATTCTGCAGTTAAGGCAGGTACGGTAGTCAAGACTACTGATAAGAAGAAGTCCTACTTCTCACTTGCTGAAACAGAGGAAGGGTAATCCCTTCCTCCCTTACTAAAGGGGGAATTTGATTGACAGAAAAAGATATAGCAATAGAAAAATATATGAAAACGCTGTCTTTGACAAGAGAAGAGGCTGAACAGCTATGGGAGGATGATAATTCTGATGAGATATTGCCCGAGGTAGCAGAGCTAACAGAAAAAGCCAAAAAGAATTTGAAAAGGCAATACGAAATAAATCCTGACAAAAAAAGGAAAACCTCAACAAAAGAAAGAAAAGTAAATACAACTAAAAAGTTTTTGCTTGAAAAGTTTGCAGAAACCCTTACTAATCTAGGTATTGCGGAAATGCAGACAAAGACAGAAACAGAAATTAGTTTTGAGTATGATAATAAAAAGTATACATTAAAACTAACAGAGCATAGACCTCCTAAAACAAAAGCAGAATAATCTTATTTATTGGCAAGATTTTATCTTGCCAAATTTTTTATTTTCAATACTATACAAAATAATATATTAGATTTGTCAATATTTTGCGGCGTCTGGGCGCATTTGATTGGAGGGCGCCCAATTTTGCGTACCAAATATTGGCTTGGTAAATATTTAGGTTGATATAATATTATATATTTAAGGTATTAAAATCCTAAAATAATAGAGAGGAGTATTACCTCCCCTCTAATTCCTTGATAATAAGTATATCTTGACATCCGACTAAATCATCAATTGTATTATCTGCTGTTGTTAGAAATATCTCATTTTTTGCAACCGGAGATAAGTTAATGACATCAGAAGCGCTATAACTACAATCTAAATTACTATAAAATCTCTCTTGAAAATATTCGGTATTGAAAAAATCATCAAAACAATCATATACTTCATTTGTAGTCAAGACATAAATTTTAAGTTTTTCGTATCTACGATAGGGTTCATATCTTCTAATTTCTTCAAACTTTTTCATATTTTTATCCTTTTCTATGTTTTTAAGAGTTTATCATCTCTCTTGATTACATTTACATTATAACACAAAAATTAAAAAAACGCAATAGTCAAATTTAACAAAAAAAATAAAAAATTTTGTACATTTTTACTACTTGACAAATTATTAAAAATAAGTTATAATATAATTACAGAAAGGGAGCTGATAAACCCGTAAACAGAGAAAAGGAATTAAATTATGACAAAGGCAATTTATCTTGATATGGATGGAACAATAGCTGACTTATACAGCGTTGATAATTGGCTAAAGAAATTAAGGGCGGAGGATGCAACACCCTATATACAAGCAAGACCGCTTGTAAAGTTATCCGCTCTTGCAAGAAGATTAAATACTTTACAGAGAAAAGGATATACAATAGGAATAATATCATGGGGAAGTAAACACGCAACCGCCGAATATGACAAGGCTGTTGAAAAAGCAAAAAACTTTTGGCTCAATAAGCATTTACCAAGTGTAAAGTTTGATGAAATTCACATTGTACCTTATGGTACACCTAAAAGCACAGTAGCAAGAGAAAAGAATGGTTATTTATTCGATGATGAAGAAAATAATCGTGCAGAATGGGGTATAAATGCTTTTGATGTAGTCAATATGCTTGATATACTCGGTGAACTTGAATAATTGAGGAGGAACGATTATATGACAGTAAAAGAATTATACAATCTTTGTGCAAATAATCATTGGGAAGATAAGGAACTAGTTATTGTATCTAATGGTGATAATATAGAAGATTATGTGAAATTAACCTTTTCTAATGTAGTGACGGTAAGTGACTTTTATCAGTGTGATGATAGTTTAAAGCCAGATACAAGAGTAACTTTAATAATATAAGGAGGAACAATTATATGACAGTAAAAGAACTTTATGAATATTGTAAAGAGTTGAAGATTGAAGATTACCCTATACTTGTAGATTATGCTTGCGGGGATGATTATTATTCTCTTGAAGAATATATTGAAGAAGAAAATATTGATTATGTGAAAAGAAATTTATCTACGGCTGCTTTAGTAATAAAGATTGACTAATATTATGATTGATGAAAAAACAGTTTATTTAATTTGTGGTGGAATACTACTGGTTTGTCGAATATGTGTCGCAATAATACGAACAATAAAAAAATAATAGGTAAGGCAAGTTTAGGCTTGCCTTCCTTTTCTATTCTCAATACCATACAACCTAAAATATTGACATTCGCAATACACTGAGGGCCTGTGGCGCGCTTACTAATGACACGCGCCACTTTAGCGCACCAAATATTAGGTCAGCCAATATTTTATTTAATATAGTATTGATTCTCCTTTTGTGCAATTTTCCCAAAAAAGATGTTTTATTTTTGTGTATAATTACCTATTGACAATTACCTGACTGTGTGTTATAATATAGATACAGAAAAGGAAATGAGGTAATGCTAATGGAAAACAAAACAAACACTTTTTGGGAAGTTATTAACTATCTTTGTTTAGGTGGTTTAATAATTGGACAAATCACAATAGGTTTTCTGTTCTATGTCGGACAGACTGTATATCTGATAACAGATATACTTATACTAATAAGGGTATTTGCTTGCAAATATCCTTTAAGTGAAAAGATTAAGAATATATGCTTAACCGCTATATGTTTAGGCGTCTTAATTGTAAAAATATTTATGTGAGGTGTTTAAAATGTTGACAAAAGAGTTTAATAATTGGTACGAAAGAACAATAAAAGTATCAATAGTAAAAGATACAGAATTTAACTGTGCGGGATGGTTTTGGTTATCTTTAACACCTATACAACATTTTAAAATGATTAAACTGATTGAACGTCAAGGAGCAGAATTACAGTACGACGAAAGAGGTAGCTATTACCAGTTAGAAAAAGGTATAAAAATTTATAAAGAGCGGAAGTGAGGTTTTTAAAATGCAAAAGGTTCAAATATTTGAAAGTGATATTAGGCAGGATTTAAAAGATGAGGTAAATGATTTTGCAAAAACTCATCATATTGAACAAATATCATACACTGTTAGTTCCCATGGGCGCTATGATTTTTACTCTTGCTGTGTTCTATACACAGAACAAGAAAATTAAAAAAACTACTTGACAAATTTTTAAAAATATGATATAATAATTATAGAAAAGAAGAGCTGATAAACTTCTAAAACAGAGAAAAGGAATTAATAAAATGACAATTGAACAGAGATTTATTGCTTGTGACGGTAAAGAATTTAAAACAGAAGAAGAATGTGTTAAATATGAAACATTTAATAAACTAAAAGATATTATACCCACTCTTAAAACAGTACAGGAAATATGTAATAAATATCACCATTGTCATGAGTGTGTATTTTATAATGATAGTTCAGGTGATTGCATATTAAGAGAAGAACTCCCTGAACGTTGGGATTTAGAAAGGATAAGTATTAAAAATGAAATTTAAAGTAACTATAAGACCTTCAGAAAATTTTAAAGCAGAGAGTATTACAATAAATGCAATATCTATTTATGAAGCTGTAATATTTGCAGACGATATACTAAGAGGAGTTGGGGCAAGTCCTTGTGATATTTTAACAGTTGAACGTATAATTGATAAGGAGAATGTTTAATGGTTAAAGTCAATGGTAGATATTTAGATAGAGAACAGTTTAAAAACTATTTACTTGCAGAATATAAGGTAAAAGGACAAAAGAAGAAAACTAAAAAGAAGTAATAAGAGAGGGCGGGAAACCGCTCTCCTTTTCTATATATTATACAAATCAATACTATACTTTGTAAGGCATCAGCCTGTGGGCCCTTTTCTTTTGCCAAGGCCCACTTTACCACACTAAAGCACTAAAGTACAGATTTTTGCTCCAGATTCTACCATATCTACCATATTCTGCAAATTCCCGAAACCCGCAGAGTGGGTCCAACAATTATACCACAAATTTTGTGCTTTGTCAAGTATTTTTGCAAAAAAATTTTGCACAAATTTTCAATAAAAAATCCCGAAACTTTTGTGCATTTTGCCTATTGCAATTCTGATGAAAAAGTGATATAATATAAATGTAATCAAGAGGGAGAGAAAAAAATCACCGCTTGAAAAAAAATTAAAAAAAATTCAAAAAACTCTTGACAAACGCAAGAAAATGTGTTATAATAAGAGTACAGAAAAGGGGAGAGCTGATAAACTCCAGTAAAAACAGAGAAAAGGAATTTTTACAAATGAATATTATGGTATTTGATACAGAAACAGTAAACCTTAACAAGCCTTTCTGCTATAACATTGGTTATGTTATATATAACACAGATACCGATAAAATGCTTGCACAAAAGGATTTTGTTGTTGAACAGATATGGCATAATGTGCCTTTATTCTCAACCGCCTATTATGCGAATAAGCGCCCTATATATGTTAGCCGCATGAAGGCAAGAAAAACCAAAATGAATAAGTTTGGCTATATATGCAAGGAAATGATAAGAGATTTAAATACTTTTAATGTTGAATATGCTTACGCATATAACGCACCTTTTGATGAAAAGGTATTTGAATACAATTGTGATTATTTCAAGTGTAATAATCCTTTTGATACAGTACCAATTCTTGATATAAGAGGAAATGTTCATAACAGCATTGCTTTTAATCAAGTATATAAAAACTTTTGTGAACAGTATAACCGTTTTACAGAAAAAGGTAATTATTCTACAACAGCAGAGAGTGTATATCAATATATTACAGGTGTAATTGATTTTGAAGAGGAACATACCGCCCTTGCTGATAGTGTAATTGAGTTAGAAATACTTGTATCCACAGTAGGCAGATACGGCTTAGAATATGGCAAGGAATATAAAACTTATTCAAGCATTCCACGCACTACGGAAAAAGTCTTGACTGTTACAGACACAGACGGATTTAAGCACGAATTTGCCTATAATAGAAAAACTGTCCGCAACAACGGAGATAATATAATCTTGAAAAATATTTAAAAATTTTTCAAAAAACTCTTGACTTATGGCACAAAATGTGCTATAATATAAATGTACCAAAGAGGTGCAAAAAACTTTAGCCGCTCGAAAAGAGCAGAAATGGAGATGTAAACTTATGGAAAAAATGTTTAATTTTACAAAAAGAGAAGGCTTTTCTAAGATTGCCGCTATTCTTGCAAACGCAGGAGAGCCTGAGCTTGAACAGTTTGTTCAGCACGAAATTGAATTGCTTGCTAAAAAGTCAAGCAAAAAGGTAAATCCTGATATGGAGAAAAATCTTGTCAAGGTTTACGGTTATGTCAAGGCTTTAAATGCCCCTGTTACCGTTAAGGATATTATCACAGCTTACAATTGCAATCCTGTTGAAATGTCCTCCGCCCGTATGACAAACCTGCTGATGAAGTTATGTGATGAAGGCAAGGTGACAAGAGAAAAAGTCAAAGGCGCTTATAGATACTCTATTACCGATATAGAGGAATAAGCCAAAAATGCGGGGGTGAAATTCCCCCGCCCTTGTAAAAGGGGGATTTTATGACAATTACTGTAAATGGTAAAGCTGTCCGCATAAAAGAGCAAGAGGTTGAAAAAATTGCGGCGGGTCTGGGTATTACTAATCAAGAGGCTGTTCAAGTATGGCTGGAGGATAACGAGTACCTTGAAAATGCGGAACAGGTGCAACTTGATACAAAAGCTAAGTCAAACCGCATAACCGCAACAATACATCAAGCTAAAGCAATAAACACTAAAAAAACACAGCGTGAGAGAGTACTAAAAGATGACCCTACCAAAGAAAGCATTATCAAGTGTATTAAGGCACTTTTGGAAGAAAAAGGCTGTGAAAAAGTGGAAATTCTTAATAAAACTAAGTTAATTTCCTTTACTTTGGGCGGAGATACCTTTAAACTTGACTTAATAAGACAGAGAAATAAGTAAAATTCCATATTTTTGGCAAGAAAAATTCATTTTTCTTGCTATTTTTTTATATTTTCAATACCTTACATAGTAAAATATTGCTTTTTTTGATATTTTATTGTGTAAAGTATTGAGTTTTGCAATATTATGCGGCTGCTATTCGGGCGGGGAGCGGGCAAAGCTCCCCGTAAATCCAATCACCCTAGACCTATATGCAATTTTCTCCTGAATAAAGTAAATGTCTAAATTTATATTCTTTTTCCCAGAATAACCAAGGTCGGCTTGCGCTCAGCTTAAGCCGTTAAACCAACCCACCCTAGCTATATGCAACTTTTCTATGGATAAAGTAAACTATCCTCCGCTTTTTACTTTTCCTAAAATTTAAGTTCCTCCTTTTCCATTTTTGTTGCCGCTATGCTAATTAATTTCAACAGGATTTGCTTAATAAAACCAAAAATGGATTGATGTTCGTGAGTAATAAATTACTTTAACAAAAGTTAGCAGATTTTGGTTGCCGCTCATATATAAAATTTAAGCTCCTCCCCTTCCAATTTTGCAAGAGGAAACAATAGTAAATTAAGCAGCATTTGCTTGATAATACTAAAAATGAGTCAGTGTTAAGGTTAAGGAAATTACTCAAAAAAAGTTAGCAAATTTTATTTGCTTATGTAACAATAGTCTAAGATAAAGGGGCGAGGAAAAATTTTACATTTCTGTTAAAAATTACCTGCCGCTTGATTTTTATTAAAAAATATGTTATAATAAAATGGGGTTTATTATAATAATAATTTGACTTTTAATAAAAAATATGTTATAATATATAAAAAAGGCAAATTATAATTTCCATAATTTTCATTTGCATTGACTTTTAATAAAAAATATGTTACAATAGTAAAAAAAGACAAAATGCGGCTTCCAAAAATTACCACGCCCCTCTACTACTGTAACATATATATCAACTCACGCCTCAACTATTTCTTCCCAGTCTTTACCTGTTACTATTGTACATCTTACTAATTTTATACCAGTCTGAATAAAGAAATCATCTAATACATTTTTAAAGTTATAATCTATATCCATCATTTCATCATATGCCGCCCAAGCTTCTTCTTTAGTTAATTCACCATTCTTAATAGACTCTTGTATAAACATAGTGACTTCATTGGCTTTACCAAAATACTTTGTAAATAGCTGTTTCTTTATTTTATCTTCTTCTGGAGATAATTTAACATACTTTTGATGTTCGTGATCCCACTTAGCCCATATATAATTACTATAACCTATGCTGCCGCCATACTTACTTCCGCACTTACCATACAACTCAGTTTTAGCTTTAATTGTGTAGTTATATGTAGTACTTTCTGTAAGAGTTAATTCATTATGCTTTTCTTTGTAGATTTGATTAGAAACTCTTTTACAAGTATCAATACCGTCTGGATTCCAAGTTTTAGTTATCTGCTTTTTAATAATTTCATAGTTCTTGGAATTTTTCTTTACATAGAAAGGGTATTTTACTTTTGTAATTTGAATTTGATGAGTTGATATTAATTCATAATCCGCAAATTCTTTTAACTCTTCTAACTTCTTTTCTTTTGCTGCATTGAAACTTGTGACTTTAATTCCAAACCATTCAGCTATTTCTGAAAGTTTGAACTTTCCAACAGTTAATTGCGTCATTTTCCTTTCTCCTTTTAATATAATATATTTTGTCCTTCGACATTATATATTAAAAATATATTTAGTTACATTTTCCTATATTGTCCAAAAATTCTGAAAAATTTTTCAAATTAATAAATTTTACTTTTTTCTTAAAAATAGTTAATATATTATAATTTAATTTTAATAATATTTACTAAAGTAATAATTTTATCAACACACCATTGCTTTTTAATAGAGAATATAATATATTATATAAACATTTGTAAATTACATCAATCTTATGTATATTTAAAAATAACAAAAGTAGTAATGTTGTAAGTAGATATACAGAAATGTATATCTTCTGAAAAATAATAAGTTTTTTTTTCACTGACTTATATATATGAGATGAAAAAAAAACTTATTATTTTTCAGAAACTCCATAGAGATATATACCTCTTAATAAACAATAAACGACAAAACGAAGAAATCAACTCAAGTGTTGTGGAAGAAGGTGTAGATTGGGCCACCTCACTTTCCTCAAAAATCAAAAATCAAAAATCAAAAATCAAAAGATAAGAAAATAAGAGAAGGCAAGAAAACAAAAGAAAATAAGAATAGAATAAAATTAGAAGATATAACACATCATAAAAAAAAATAAAGGTATATATTATTTATATAATATATACCTTTAATATTAATTTTGTTTTAATTCTAATAAAGTAGCATAAGTACAAATACATTTTAATTCTTTACTCAACTCCGCCTTAAAATTAGCCCATTTATCAGACTGATAATTTTTACAAAAGTCAATCCAATCTTGTTCACTTATATCTCCATCTAAATAAGCTTCTTTCCAAATTGCATATTCTTCTGTTTCTTCATCAAACTTATATTTTTTATATAATTCTTTTTTAATTTCTAATTCTGCGGCGGTGAAGGGTAAAAACTCATTTCCTACTTTTTTACAAAATACATACTTACAAGAACCTTTTTCACCTTGAGGATTAGTATGTTTTATAGTGTTAATTTTCCCATATTGTTTTTTTCTTTCTAAATTTACATAACTACTTAAAGTTTGTTCTTTTGTGTCTAAATTATATTTTTGTTTAATCTTTCTTGCAACATTTTTTCCAGTATCAAGTTTTTCACCGTGTGAATTACCCCAACAGTCTTCAAATGATTTAGCAACTTTTTCTTTTGCGGCAGTCTTATATTCTTCTATATAAACTTCTATTACTTCTACTCCTTTTCTACCTAAATCATTAAATTTACAATATTCTTCTAATTCTTTTAGCTTTTTAATTTTATTATTAGAAAAACTTTTAGGTTTAATTCTAAACCATTCTGCTAACTGAGCGGCGTTATATATTTTTCCAGCTTCTAATATCATTGCGCTTTCCTCCTTCCATCAAATCTAAGAGTTATTCCAAAATCGATCATTCCTATATATAATATAGGGATGATGAAAATTGGAATAAGTATTGAAAATTTGGAATGACTAATACTTATTCCATATATTATTTAAAATTATTATTTATATATTTTATTATCTTGACCAAAGAAAAAGAGAGGCGCAAATGCGTCGAACAATACATCTAAGAAATTTCTCTTTCAGAGAAATTACTTGAGTATAATTCTCCTTTTTGCCCCTTTGCATTGCCTTTCTTGCGAAAGTCAATGCATTGTTACTGTTAAAGACTCTTGTTCTTTTTGCTTTTTTTAAAAATTTTTGTTATAATATATATAGAAAAAGAGGAGATTATAAATCTCCTCTAAAATAAAGAGAAGATGACAAAACAAAAGGAGTTAATATTTATGAAAAATTATATCCTTTTAAAAGTAGAATTTTGCTTATATGAAAACATACTATGCGGCAAGATTTTACAGCAAGATGATAGATTAATAGAAAAAGTTAATAAATATGATATACTGGAAGATAATAATTTATATCGTCTATGTATATTTAGTAGACCTATGTTATATGATGATATATTACATTTAAGAGGAAAAAATCAATCTGAAAATAATACCACTTTTCACTATGCGTATAATAATAAACAAAGTGCGGAAACTGCTTTAAAGAACTTCAAGGAACTTATTAAACAAGTTAATAATTTTTATGCGGATAGAAGCACAACAGAAACAAATACTTATTATGTAGAAGTATGCGAGTAATCGCATTTTCTCGAATAAATAAACCAAACAAAAGGAGCAATTTTTATATGAATTTTTATAATGAGTTAAAAACTAAAAGTGTAGATGCGGTTAGGGCGGAAGTTGATAAGGAGATTGATGAAGCCCTGAATAAGATTGCGAAGGAAAAGGCGGAGGCTTATAACAAAAAGAAAGCCGAAGAAGAGAGAGCAAAAGCAATTGCCGCAGAAAATGAGAAAAAGGCAAAAGCAATAGGTACAATAGTTAAGTGTTTTCTTACTCTTGACCCTAATATAGATACACAAGATTTAAAGGAATATCTTACTGATGTATATATCAATAGTCCCACAAAGAAGAAGTATAGAACATCTTCAGCTATTGATTTAAGTGATTTATTTTTCTTACTCTAAATAAAGAGCGCCATTTAGTTTAGCGAACTTATTTATTTTTTATAAAAAATTTGTTATAATTATTATAGAAAATAAATAAAGTACCTAAATTAAATGGTATTTTTTATGCGGAGGTTGCTATGATTTCATTAACAGAAAAGCAATTAAATATTATAGCTGACTATTGTCTAAATTTTAGTGATGATAGTCTTGGTTGGTATGAATTTGCAGATAAAATGGCGGATAGTAAAGAAGTGGAATTAACGAATGGAGCCACCAAAGGAGTTTTTATATTTCCAGATAATGATTATGTATTTAAAATAGAATTAGATACTGACTCTTGCAAGAGAGAAGAAGAAATATATGTGGAGGCGGAGGAGGCAGGTTTAGAGCGCTTCTTTGCTAAAACAGTTTTATATGATGTAATTAACGGAGTAGAGATATATGCACAACCTAAATTAATTACGCCACCGATAGGTAAAGATGAAACAGTGGATTTATCACCAGCCGCATCAGAATTACTTGGCTATTGTGATGATTGGAATGGTTTATGTGAAAACACTCTTTTTGAAGAATTTTACATAACTTATGATGTTTCACTCTTGGAACAGCTTATTACTTTTATTAATAATAACAATATTAATGACCTACATTCTTGTAATATAGGATATACCGCAGAAAAAGAACCAGTTTTTATAGATTATGGAGGATATGAGGTATGAATATAGAAGCAGCTACTGATTACTGTCAAACACATCTTTGCGAAGATTGTATTGTAAAATCATTATTTTCTAAAGAAATGTTAGACGCATATAGCTGTTTTGAACTATTGGCATCCAGAGATAGAGTTTTTAATATTAAATATATAATAGACGATGGCGAAAAGTGGGAAAGAAGAAATTGTTTTATAAGAGCTATAGATGCGGAAGATGCTTTTAACATCTTCTACGATGAAATTGAATCTAAATTGGCGGGAAATGAATTTATTGTAAATGGATATACTAAAATATTTGAATGTGATAACCCAGTAATAGTAGATATTGATACTATTGATAATGAAAGTGAACTTTATTATGTATAGGCGGCTGGAAAATTTTACTATTTTTGCTATTGAAACTTTATAGAACTTATAACTTCTGCTTCATTTTTTAAAAAATTTTTGTTATAATATTTATAGAAAAAGAAAAGGGGTTAAAAAAATGAGTAGAGTTTATACCGATAAAGAAATCTTATCTATTTTCAATAAGACTGAGTTGCATAAGGATATAAAACTCAGCACTTGGAATTGGACTAAAATAGTATATGAGAAAATTAAACCTTATTGTTCAAGCTTGTCAGAGGGTTGTTCAAAAGGAGTAATATTCTTAAAGGATGCTGACTTTGTAATTAAAGTGCCTTTCAATACCAATGATGAAGATAATTGGTTAATGGATTTTACAGGAGCAATTAACGCAGTTAATCATTGGGACTATTGTGCTGTTGAAGAAGCACTGTATAAACTCGCAAAAGTAAAAGGTATTGAGGCTTGCTTTTTACCAATTTATGAAATAGGTAAAATAAATGGGTACCCTATATACAAACAGCCTATTGGAGATATTTTTGCTTGCAAAGGAATAATGAAATATGATCATGAAAAAGTTGAAACTACAACTAATAACTTTTATAAACAGCATAAGGTCCCGTCTGAATTTAAATATCGTTTGCCTTTAGAGTGGGTTTATGATGTTATTTTAGCTTATCCAACACATCTTGTTGTTGATTTATTATCATTTATAAAAAATAACATTACTGATTTGCACTCCGCAAATATAGGATACTATAAAAATAAGCCAGTTATAATTGATTATGCTGGCTTTAATGAATATTCATATCCATCTTCATATTCTGATAGTTCAGAAGAGTATTATAGTACGCAGTCATATCTTTAAGGAGGTAATTATGGGAAAGTTTTATGTAGAACCTAAAGGTACTAATTATGGAACTCACTTTAGTGGAGAGTTAAGTTTTATTAATGAACTTATTCTTTTGGACACTCCTATTTCATTTATTAATGATGAGATTGAAGATTACTATAACGCAGAGGAGGAGTTATATGATGATGAAAACCTTTAAAAACTGGCTATGCTCAAAACTAGGGCATAATTTTAAGGTTTTGGCGGTTGAACCAGAACAAACATTATATATCTGTAAGAGATGCGGATATACTATGCCAATAAAAAATAAGCGTTAAGAACGCATTTGACAAAAATAAAAATTTTTGATATAATGTATATACAATAAAAAATGAGATTTTAAAAGGAGAATGTACAATGAGTGATAAGAAATTTACAAACAAGGATATGTTTATTACAATCAAGGCTCTTTTAACTGGTGATGATGTAGATGAAACCGATCCCAGCGACGCAGAACTTATTGAATGGTGCGACAAGCAGATAGAGATTCTTGACAGAAAGGCTGACAAGGCAAGAGAAAAGGCTGCTGAAAAGAAGGTTGCAGGAGATGAACTTCAGGAAAAGATTTATAATATCCTTGCTGAAGCTGATAGAGAGATGACTGCGGATAGTATTCTTGAAGCTCTTGATATTGAAGGTCTTAGTAAGCAGAAGATTATAGCTCGTCTTTCTAATCTTGTTAAGGCTGGTAGAGTAGTTAAGGATGAAGTCCGCGTAGGAGAAGCAAAGAGCCGCAGAATGGCATATATCGCAATTGTTTCTGGAGGTGAGGAAGCGTAAGCTTCCTCTTTGCTTTATGAAGAAGTGTTTAAGATTTTTCCGCAATAGTAAATATAATTATGAAGCAGATGAACTAATAATTAATTATAAAGAAACAGACCAGTGGCGGGCTTTTTTAGATTTACACAGCCGCCAAAGAGTTATTGTTCCTATTGAATCAATAGAACAATTTGATATGTTTATATCTAATGATTTAGTAACTGATAATTTAACTTTTTTATTTAGCTTAGATAGTTATAATATAGATATATTAATAGAAAAGGCTAAAAAGCTAAATATTGATTATTATTTTCATACTATTGCTACAAACTGGACTTCTCTAAATAGGATTAAAGAACTAAATCCCTATAGTATATACATAGGAGAAGATCTTTGTTTTGATTTACCTGCGGTTAGAAAAGTATGCGGAGAAGATATTCTTATAAGAGTTATCCCCAATATACCAGCGGCTGATGAAAGGTCTTTTTATATTAGACCAGAAGATATTGAAATATATGAACCATATATTGATATTATAGAATTTGCATTTCCATATGATAGACCAGATATGCAAGATACATTATTTGATATATATTTTGAAACAAAAGAGTGGATAGCAAACTTGAATATTATTATACCTAATATAGATGCGGCGAACCCTTTTATTCCAACAAATTTTGGTGAGTTACGCCTACAGTGTCATTATGCTTGTATGTGCGGAAGACAATGTAATTTATGCAAGAGTATGATAAGTATAGCAAATAAAATAGCGGAGGTTAAGAATGGCAGCGAGAGGACAAGAACTGAAGAACCAGATAGTGAGCAAGATATTGGAAGTATTTCCGAATAGCTTTGTAAATGGCAAAGAAATAAGAATTTGTGGAAATGAAAATGGCGAAGAAATACAAATTAAAGTAAGTCTAACTGCGGCAAAGGAAAATATTGTAAATGAAACAGTAGAAAAACCAGTAGCCGCCGCAACAGCCACAGAGGATTATACTGTTGAAATCACACCAAAGGAGAAGAGAACGGTAGCTGAAATGCTTGCTGCACTTAATTTATGATAAAAAAACTTATATATTTCTTTACTTTTGTAAATTTGTTTCTATCTTTAAATTTACTTAATTATCAAGAGAAAGATATAAAAAGTAATGTTATTCATATATCAATAGAAGATTCGTCTATTGCCCCAACTTTATATAAAATCCCTCCATATAGACTTATCTCTATTGAAGAAAAACTAAATTTACAAGGTTTTGATTTTGACCCCTATGATATTACTAAACCTTCTAATTTAACAAAAGCTGAATTATCTAAATATCTTTCTATCTATTGTAAATATTGGGTTGGCTTAGAAGATTTTTTGCTATCAAAAGATAAAGAAATTAATTTAATTTTCTTATTAAGTGTCGCTAGAACAGAAACTGGCGCAGGTCAATTTACACGAGGAAACTATAACTGTTTTAATATCAGACAAGAAAATAGCTATGCTTTTGTAGACTATAATTCTTATGAAGCAAGTATAGAAGATTTTATACATTTAATACTTAAGGGATATATTGCGGAAGATGGTACGTGGTATGAGGAACCTTGGTATGACCACAATGGAAATTATCATACAAGCACATCTATTCATACTATTGGTCTACATTATGCGGATGAAGTGTGGGCGCCTTATGTTGAAAACATAGGATATGAAATACAATACTTTACAGAGAATGTAAAAGGAGATTAATTATCTCCTTTTATTTTTTTGAAAATTTTTGATATAATATATATAGAAAGATAAAGAGTAATAAAAAACAAAAGGAGAATACAATGTTTACTGCGATGTTCTTAGACCATTATTCAAAGTTAGATAGAGTAAAGAAAGCTGCGGAAGCCGCAGAAGTAGTATATGTAAAAGAATTACTCGAAGATTTTGGTTTATCTATTAATACAATAAGTACATCAGATTTAGAGTATATCCTTAAAAATGTTCCAAGTTATAAAATATTTGAATAAAGGAGAAAAATTAATATGAGATGTGATTATGAAATAGAAGGAATATGTTGTAATGATAAATCCCCTTATTGTGCTGACTTTTGTCCAATAATAGAATACCCTTATGTCTGTAAATTTTTTAAAATAGATTATAATGCTTTAGTTAGTTTGGGTCTTACGGAGGAAGAGTAAAATGGAAGTAGACCAATGCAAATGGAATCTTAATAGCACTTGCTCAAGAGTTTTAGAGTATCTTGGTTGTGATTGTCCAGTATCAAAAAAGCCTGATTTATGTACTAAATATGAACTAGTTACAATGATATATGTCAATTATGATAGATTGATTGAATTTTTTGATGAATTAAAGAAAACATCCGGTCAATATGGGATAGACTTAATTAATCAGTTTGAATTTTATGTAAATAAACTTAAAGAAGATTTTTAAATCTTCTTTATTTTTTAAAAAATTTTTGTTATAATATTTATAGAAGATAAGAAAAGGAGAATTAAGTATGAGAGATATTAACCGTATTGATGTAATTTGCGCAAAAATCGCTGAGATTTGGAAAACAGTTCCAGATTGGCGGTTTATGCAGTTATTGGTGAATTTTCAAGAAGCCATTGGTAAAGATGGATTTTATCTTGAAGATGAAAAATTTATAGAGCTTTTTAATGCTTTTGTTAATGGAACAGAGGATGACGATGAAGAATAAGATAATATCAATTTTTATTATTTTTAGCTTAATTGCTATTGCGGCATCTATTCTTTTTGTAATAGGTTTGTTAATATATATGGGAAAGGAAATTTTATTTTGAGTAAATCTTATGACTTTTGTATAAAACGAGCATCTGATTTAAAATTTTCTAGGTATAGTCAGTTAGATTGGACAAAGGCTAAAGAGTTTAGTTATGAGTCTTTATGTATTCCTCTCATTCCAGATGGAGAATATCAAGTTGATAATGATAATATTCTCTTGAATGTTAAGTATAATACAGATGCTAATTTTCAATATTTTACTTCAGCCCAATTTATACACGATGGCACATTATTGCATATCTCACTAGGCGTCCAAAAGTTAATTAACTCTATATATACTGCCGCAACATATAACAAAGCCATAGGAGAACCTAACAGCAATAAAATATGTTCATATATTTATGGAAACCCAGTTATCTTAAATGAATATGGAGATTTTGGTACTGAAAATAAACCTTGGTTATGTGAAAGAACAACTATTTTAATTCCTATTGAGTACCATTTAGATGATAAGGAGTAAATAATGAAAAATTTAAATAAAAAAACAGGAGAAGAACTACAGTTATTTTTCCATTTTAAAAAAAGAAAAGGAACATCTAAACTCCGCAAAGGTAAAGGTAGCTTTAATAGACAGGAAAATAAGAAAATTCTATATGAGGATTGATTTGATTTTTTAAAAAATTTTTGTTATAATATTTATAGAAAATAAAGAATAAATATGTTTAATTAAAGTTTGTAGCTTTAATTAAACTCCACTTGTATCTTAATTAATTTTAATTCCTTTTCATTTTGAGTTTCAGCACCTTCTCATCAAAAAAGGTGCTTTTTTATGAGCAGAAAGGAGCTATCTATGGCGCGTACTTCCTCAGAGACAATTAAAAAAATTAACGAACTTTACTTTGTTTTAGGCATCAAAAGTCAAGTTGCTAAACGATTAGGAATATCTCCAGCAACAGTATCTAAATATATTGATCCTAATTATAAACCAGATAATCAACTTATTTTATCTGATATTCCTGATTATAACGTCAATTTAAACTTAGCTGACTTTGATAAAGACTGGTGTGAAATTTTACAAATATCACAAGAAGAAATAGATGAAATAGAAAAATTTAGAAAGGAATTTAATTAATGAAAGTATTTGAAAACGCTGAATCTTTAACTAATGCTAAATTAAGAAGAGTAGCAATTACTTTGGAGATATGGGAGCAGGAGCCAGACTTAAGGTGCGATACTACTTATAATGTAATTTTTGCAAGACTTTTTAATTTGTCATATGTAGATTTTCTTAAATATGCGGTAAAACATTATAATGCCACTATTATAAATGGCAAATACCCTTATTTAGTATTTACAGATTCTAAAGATTGTGACGCTATTGTTAAAGAGTTAAACAAAAGATGGGACCTTATTGAAAAATATAGGAGAACAAATAAGGAGGTTAACTAATGTTAGACTTAGCTGTAAAATATGCGGATGAATTAAAGTCTAAAATGCAGTCTATATGGTTTAATGAAAAATATAAATACTATAATTCTCAATATTATTATAATGATTTTGAAGTTGCGGAGGATACTTGGGCGCAACATCAGTATGTATCTATAAATTCAGAACAAGAGATAATAGGATATATAAGTTATAGTATCAATCGTCAAACTAATTCTATTTATGATGTTAGAATAATAGATTTTTCTGATAATGATAAACTTACTTTTGCAAGAGATTTGATAAAAGCTATTAAAGATATATTTGAAAAATTTCATTTTCATAAAATCAATTTTTATGTTGTCAAAGGTAATCCTGCGGAAAAAGCATATGATAAAATAGTAGAAAAATGCGGCGGAAGGATTATAGGAATATATAGAGACCATGTAAGACTTATTGACAATGGGGTATATGATATTAAAGTCTATGAAATTACATTGACTGATTATTATACTAAATCCGGAGTAAATTTAATCAAAAGATTGGGTAACACAGTTTAATTATAATAAATTATTTTTTAGATAAAAATACTTAATTGAAATTTTAAAAAATTTTTGTTATAATATTTATAGAAATTAAGAAAGGAATAATTTTTATGAATAGAACTATTGAAAGTTATGAAAATCGAATAAGGATCCTTTCAGAGAAAGATCCAGTATCAAATGCGGCAATTATTTCTAAACTGCGTAGAAGAATAAGAAAAATGCAGAATAAAGCATAAATTGAAATTTTAAAAAATTTTTGTTATAATATATACATAAGGTTAAACAAAAAAACAGCCTTATGTAATAACTGGGTGTCGGTTAGAGGTAAGCCCCCGGATTTGGTAGAAAAACTTTAATATAAAACAGTTTGCTATGGATAGCACTTTAATTCGTGGCGATGTAAATGAACTCCAATGTATCTTAGATTTTCAAAAAAGAGGGTATTATTGTAGTATTCCATTTAGCGGTTCTTGTCGATATGATTTAATCGTTGATATTAATGATAAATTATATAAAATACAGTGTAAAGCATCTTCTTATTCAGAAGATGAAGGTGTATTAAAAATGTCTGCTACGAGAAGTACAACTAATACTCAAAAAACAACAAAATATACTTATTCAGAAAAAGAAGTTGATTATTTTTATACTTCTTGGAAAGAATACGGATTTTTAATTCCTATTGGTGAAGTTTCAACTGAAAAGTATTTACGGATTAAATCACCTAAAAAAGGAATACAATCTACAATGTCTATCGCTTCAGATTATTTAATAGATAATGTGATTCAATCAATAATAACTCAAACTCCTATAAAAAAGTACTCTGATAACAGATTTATTTCTTATTCTGATTTAGAGGAAGAAAAATTATGGACAACAGAAGAGTTAAAACAAAAGTTTGACGATAGACAAATAAGATATATTAAGGAGAGCATAGCAAAAAATAAAATGGCTTATAATTATTATTGGAAATATAAGGAGTTCCCTGTTTTATAAGAGTATTTTTTACTGGATCCGGAAACAAGAGTTCGATTCTCTTCACTCAGAGGACTACGATAGTGCAACCTCCTCGTGGTGTAGTCTGGATTATAACTAATAGCACAAAATAAAGGTGATAGTCCGGATACTCACCCGTGCTCATACGAAAGTTGAAGGTTGGCAACTCCTTATAAGTTGTTTGTCTGGACAAGTATGGATATAGCCGAAAATGGGGTTGGTGTATGAGTTGCACGCTGTAGAAGTACACTGCAGAGGTTTAATACATTGCCATACGAAAAAAATATTATTTGAATGTGAGTTCGAATCTCACTCAACTGCCTCATGGAGGTGGTTGATAGTTTAACAGGTTAAAACTCAAATAATATATGGCGGAATGGTGGAATTGGCATACACGCCTGTCTTAGTGAGCAGGTTTTTACAAGTTCAAATCCTGTTTCCGTCACCAAAGCTAAGTATAATAATCTTAGCTTTTATAATATGTGGAGATAGCCCAACGGCAGAGGCAATGGACTTGCGAAATGATCGGTATCATTAAATTGGTTCAACCCCAATATTTCGCACCAAAAATCCATTCAGTGTGGGTTCGAATCCCATTCTCCGCACCAAAAGAAATATTAGAAATAGAATAATAATCAACAGTGGCGGAATAGGTAGACGCTAGTATGAGTGTTATTTATATACAGAACAAGACAAACGATGTTGTTATGTATGGTGCAAATCCATGCCTGTTGATTAATAAGTTGAGTCTTGCAACTTTAAAACAAGTAGGTTATTAGGTTTGTATGTTTTCCACCCGTAACCGTAATCACAACAGAAAGACATACTTTAATATACGAGTGTGGTGCAATTGGTAGACACAGAGGCTTCAAGTACCTCCGTTTCTGGGTTCGAATCCCAGCACTCGTACCAAATATGCGGAGATGGCTTAGTTGGTTAAAGCATCTGACTGATATTCAGAAGATCTTGAGTTCGAATCTCAATCTCCGTACCATATATGGAGGCGTAACCCTAATTGGTAAGGGATCGGTTTGCTAAACCGAGAGTAATCAGTTTATACTGGTGTGATGGTTCAAGTCCGTCCGCCTCCGCCAACAATATTAAGAGCTGTGAATATAGGCGGGTAGTAAACATTAGAGTCGATTTTTAAATTTTATTGAATGGTGTAACAGTGTAGCTTAAATAGTCATCTATCAAGCGAGCATAACAGCAACTTCTCAAGGATAGGACAACCATTAATTTTAAAAGAATCATAATCTAATGTCCTTACACATCTCGTTAGTAAGGATGCATGGAAGCTGCTCCTATGGCTGAAGGCTTCTTCTTAATATTTTTGTTAGAAAAAGGCTTGCAGCCTGCGGTAAGTTGAAATGATATATACTGCCGCCGAGCTGCTTCGTAGCAGATGACTAACAAGAGGTTATTTACTACTCTGGACTGCTCGCAAGTCGAAGTAAATAATCAAAAGACAGTCCAGTTTTATATACGGCGGATAAACTAATTCGGCAATTAGGCTTGTCTTGAAAACAATGCGTAGGTTTACTCCTATAGGGATCGACACCTTTGTCCGCCGCCACTTGTAACAACATTCCTTTTCTTAAAGAGCAGAACTTAGTTTTCTGCTCTTCCCCTTTTTTTGTTTATTGAAATTTTAAAAAATTTTTGTTATAATATTTATAGAAATTAAGAAAGGAGTTAAAAAAATGCAGAGTTTATTTAAAATGAAGCTGAATACAATAGATGATGTTAAGTCTTTTGTTGATGCGGCAAACAAGTTTAATGGTAGAATCACTGTTAGGAATATGCACTATGCGGTAGATGGTAAGTCAATTATGGGAATTTTCTCTATTGATTTATCTGGCGTTCTTACTGTTGAGTTTGATTCTGAACCTTCTGAGGAAATAATCAACTTATTTAGAAAGTGGAGCATAGAATGAATTTAATCATAATGTGCGGCATCCCCGCAAGTGGTAAATCTACAATTGCAAAATTTTTCAATGGTAACATTGTTTCAACTGATTCCATTAGAGAAGAATTATACGGAGATGAAAACATTCAAGGCAATGGCAAAGAAGTTTTTTCTCTTGCTTATTCAAGAATAAGAAATTATTTATCTCTTGGTGAGAATGTTATTTTTGATGCTACCAATATCCGAAAAAAAGATAGAAAAATTATTACTGATATTGGTAGAGAATACAATTGTAATAATGTAATTTGCTATTGTAAAACTCCAATTGATACTGCTCTTGAAAGAAATTCAAATAGACAAAGAGTCGTTCCTGAGTCAGTTATTGAAAGAATGTATAAAAATTTTGAAACTCCAAGTTATGACGAAGATGTTGATTACATTTGTTACTTTTGAAATTTTAAAAAATTTTTGTTATAATATATATACAGTTTGAGAAATAAAAAATAAAAACTCAAACTTCTATACTGCGGAGTAGAGCAGTGGTAGCTCATCGCCCTCATAAGGCGAGTGTCGTTGGTTCGATTCCAGCCTCCGCCACCATTGCCCCACGTATAGTTTAACTGTTAAAACACATAATTTTATCTTAGATGAGATTCTGGTTAAAATCCAGATGTTGGGGGCTACAATATGAGTGTTCTGGCATAGGTCATCGAACAAGCAGAAATAGAACACCTTTTAAAAAGTAAAATCTCTCTTTTATTAATAAAATTCAATTCGTGCGGATGAACATTATGCAGAGTTTGGTTTTATTATTTTTTAGAGTTATTCGAGAGAGGAATATTATTAAAATGTTCATTAATAATATTCTTCGTTAATATGTGTCCATGGTGAAATGGTATCACAACGCCCTTGTTGAAATAGTTTAATAGAAAAAACTTTTTCCTTAATAGGAAAAAATATAAGTTCACAGCTTATTTTCAGCACCATTAAGGCGTGAGTCTGGGTTCGATCCCCAGTGGACACACCATATAGGGTGTCACAATGTTACTTGTATGACTTAATGTGTTTCTGAATAGAGGAAGCCGCCCAAATATTCCTGAATAGCTCAGCCGGTAGAGCAACGCACTGTTAATGCGGAGGTCGTCAGTCCAAATCTGACTTCAGGAGCCAGTCGCAGTTGTTTGGTATTCGTCTGCGGATCCAAATTAAATACGAATACCATATAGGAGTATGGTTTAATAGAATAGAATTACGCTCTCCAAAAGCGTGGATATAGGTTTAAATCTTATTGTTCCTGCCAAAAACTGATTTGAATTTTTTAAAAATTTTTGTTATAATATATATACAGTTTGAAAAATAAAAACTTAAACTTTTCAGTATGGATGAGTAAGCATAGATGGCGAATGCAGCGGGCTGTAAACCCGTCACGTAAGATACAACGCAGGTTCGATTCCTGCCTCATCCACCAGCCGCAGTTTCTTATATAATTAGCCTGCGGAACTAAATTAAAACTGATTATATAGAGAGAATAAACATGGATTAAGTAGATAAACTACCACCGATTGATTAATTCAAGTATGTGGCTCGTGGCTTAAACTCTCTACAAAAAATAAGGCAAAGTAATCTACAATATGGCGGCATCGTCTAAAAGGTCAGGACATCAGCCCTTGATGGAATAGTTTAATGAAAAACTTTGGACAATCGAGTTCAAAAAGTTGAACTTAATTTTCAGTATATATAACATAAAAAAAAAGAAAGGACTGAAAATTATGTCACTTTTAAATTCATATTCAAAAGAAGAATTAAGTTTAATTGTTTCACAAGCTAATTCTTGGAGAGATTTGGGAAGGCGATTAGGCTATAATTGCAATTCTGGAGATTTAAAAAATCGTATTCAAAAAAAGGTTGAAGAATTTGATATTGATGTTTCACATTTTAAAAAAGTAAATAGTAATGCTATTGAAAGAAATGAAGATAATATCTTTATAGAAAATTCTACAGCTGATCAAAGCACACTTAGACGCTGGTATAAAAAAGGAGAATATTCTTCTTATCAATGTGCTATTTGTGGGCAAGAGCCAGTATGGCAAGGAAAAGAATTAACATTAATTCTTGACCATATAAATGGCAATAATAAAGATGATCGATTAGAAAATCTTCGTTGGGTTTGTCCAAATTGCAATATGCAACTTCCAACAACAAATCGAATGAAACAAACCTCTCTTAAAAAGAAAAATTACTGTATTGATTGTGGGAAAGAGCTTACAAAAGAAACGACAATAAGATGTCGAAGTTGTAATGCTAAACATAAAACAATTCCTTTGGAATCAATGCCAGTTACAAGAGATGAGTTAAAAGATTTAATTAGAACAACACCATTTACTAAAATAGGTGAGCAATTTAAAGTTTCTGATAATACTATTAGAAAATGGTGTGATAAATTCAAATTACCAAGAAAAGTTTGTGAAATAAAACAATATTCTGATGAAGAATGGTCTAAAATATAAGTTCAAATCTTATTTTTATCACCACACGCTAATAATATGGGTTCAAATCCCGTTGCCGTTACCATAGTCTAGATTTGAATATTTACAAAGACTTAAAACTTCTGATTAAATATTCTAGTTTTGGATTGATAAGTCCAAAAACAATAAACTATAAAAAATTATCATTTTTTTACTGGAGTGTTTCAAAAATACACAACTTGCCTCGTAAGCAAACATTACATAATTTGAATTTATACTCCAGTATTGTTTTGTGGGATTCGTATAATGGTTAGTATATCTGGCTTCCAATCAGAGGACGGGGGGTTCGACTCCCCTATCCCACACCATCAAGGATACCTCTTTTACTCTAAAAAGTTAAATTCTTGAAGTCCATGATTAAACAACATAAAATCCAATGTTTTGTATTGATAGGTGAAAAATAAAAAGGAATAGTATTAGCAACAATATTATTTACTTCATTTTTTAACTATTATAGTTTTTGGTTAATAGAGTTGAGAATAAAAGGTTATTCTTTTATTCTCTGATATTGGAATGTAGCCAAGAGGGAAGGCAACGGATTTTGACTCCGTCATCCGCTGGTTCAAATCCAGCCATTCCAGGGTTTGCAAAAGAGTAACCTCCTCGTGGTGCAAACTGGGTAACGCTAATACTCTTAAATAATAAGAAGGTTATTAATAACCGCAATAAAGGCAATTTCAGCAATTAGAAATTGAAGATTATTGCCTTGTTTTATTAGAAAGATAGCTTCAGCAAAAATAATAAAAAGCATTGGAATTATTTAAGGCTATCTTGAGCTTATAGGAGATGTTTAAAATAAGTTAAGCATCCCCTTTTTCTTTTATTATAAAGGAGAAAATATATGAATCAGTGCGTAAAAGATTTAACTGAATTATTTAGTGTTAAAACTACAGAGAATGGAGCATTTGCTTATAATACTCTTTGTAATAAAATTATAGATATGTTTGCTTTAATAGGCGGCAAGAGAAATGCTTCTGAACAGGAGATAATCAATATGTATTTGGAAGCTCGTGAACAGGATAAAGACCTTGCTGACAAACTTATTTTTTATACAAGAGATATTTTAGACGGACTTGGGGAAAGACGCATTGGTCGTATTCTTTTAAAGGAATTTGCAACAATAGATCCTGAAAAGTGTATAGCTAATTTTGATCTTGTACACGAATACGGAAGATGGGATGACTTTTATACTTTTGAAAATACTCCTTGTGAAAAAACTATGTGGGAGTATTTATATAATCAGATAAAGAAAGATATAGTTGCTTATAGCAACAATAAACCAATTTCCTTATTAGCTAAATGGTTAAAAAGTGAAAATGCTTCTTCCGCAGAATCAAAAAGATTAGCTAAGAAATTCTGTCATGTAAATAATATAAGTTCTAAAGCATATAGACAAACTCTTTCACAATTAAGAAAATATTTAGATATAACAGAAATTAAAATGTCATCAAATGATTGGAATACTATTAATTTTCAGACTGTTCCTTCTATTGCTCATAAAAATTATGTTCACACATTTACAAAACATTGCGGTCTTAGGTATAGATATTATCTTAATGAAGTATCTAATAACAAAGCTTCTATCAATACAAAGACACTAACTCCCGCAGATATTATTCATGCAATAACTGATTTTTATAAATTTGATGAAAATATAGATAAAAATATAATAGATTTACAGTGGAAATCTCTTCCAGACTATTTTAGCAATTCATCATCAGATATATTATGTTGTGCGGATGTTAGTGGTTCAATGTATGGTAGACCTATGGAAGTAGCAGTTGGCTTAACTTTATATTGTGCAAATAGAAACAAAGGGGCTTATAAAAATAAGTTTTTAACTTTTACAGACATTCCAACTTTATATACTTTTGACACTAATGCTACAATAGAAGAAAACTATAAGAAAGTTATGAGTCATGTAGGCTTTAACACTAACTTAGATGGAATGCTTGAAGCTGTATATGAAGCTGCTGCCGCAACAAAACAAGTTCCTGAAGCTTTAATAATTATTTCTGATATGGAAATAGATAATTTTTTAGAAACAAAACCAGCAGATGATATAGTTTCTAAGTGGGAAAAGAGGTTTAAAGCTGTTAATCTTCCTTTTATGAAAATAGTATTTTGGAATGCGGATGCTCGACACAATACTTTTTTAGGAAAATTAGACAATCCATATACAAGATATGTAGGTGGCTCCTCCGCAACAATCTTTTCTAAGCTTGATAACATTATTCACGACGATCAATTTACAGCTATTGTAAATATACTAAATAAATATAATTTAAAAGGGTAAAATTACCCTTTTATTTTTTTAAAAATTTTTGTTATAATATTTATAGAAAATAAGAAAAGGAGATATTATAATGAATAGCGTAAATAGGATTACAATTTGCAAAGATAAATATAAGACCCAAGACGATTTTGAGAATGTCATTAAAAAGGCTATAATGCTATTGCTTGATAATGGCTATATAATGACGGTAAGATATGATGAGCCTGGTCTTGGCATTGTTTGTTTAGATTATAATTATGCAGATCGATCATTTGGTACAGATTATCCAGTTTGGCTTAGTCCAGAAGAACAAGAAAAGATATTGTAATATAGAATAAATTTTTTTATAGGAGTAAAGATGTGAATATAATAGATTACGATAAGGCTTTTACTTTAATTGATGAATATAAAGACAATCTATTTGCAACTGAATTTGTTTCTGACGAAGAAGCAGAAATGCTTTATCATACAATTCTTAATTAGAAAGAAAAATCTGAAATGTATGATGATTTATATGATTAAAAGGAGAAGTAATATATGGAAGTAGTAACAGAAGTAAAAGTATTATCTGTATATATGAAGTGTGATAAATGTAATAATGGATTAATGCTTGAAAATGGACATATTATGTTCACAACTGACCCTCCTAAATATCCTTATAAATGTAATAATTGTGGATATGAAGATAATTATTTTGTGAGATACCCTTATCAGAAATTAGTACCATTAGAAAATTTGAGAGAAATGAATGATAAAGAGAAGAAATAAATCGTTCGGTCTATCAGTGAAAGGAAATTACAAAAATGAGTGTTGATTATTTTTCTTGCAACAATTGTGGCGAGATATTTTCCGATTGTGATGATTACATTAGTTGTGAAGAGTGTGGAACTAACTGGTGTTGTGATAAGTGTGCAGAAGAAGATGGGTTTATAGCACAACATTGTAAAAAGTTTAATGTTTATGGTTATTCTAATATGGAAACAGAAAGAGAAATTAGAAATTGTGAGTATTCGTACTGTAGTGATGAGTGTCCTGAATTTGTGGGTGATAGTTGTAAATACTGTAGGAATGAAGACTATGATGATTTAATTCTTCTCAATAAAGCGTTGGAACTTTTACATATGAAAAGAGAAGAATTGGTTAAAGTGATAAACAAGGGGAACAAATAAATCAAAGGTTTTAGAGGAGAAAACACCTAAAAGGCATAATAAATAGTGGAGGATTAATCCAAATGAAATTAGTTTTCTGCAAGATAAAATAACTGAAGAAGTAGTACACGTCAATAAGAGAAAAGAAGTAGATGTATTCCCAATAGAGGACGGGATGAAGTTTGAGTTTCTTGGGAAACAACATTCTCCATATTATTTTCTTGGGAAATTTGAAATAATTGATTAATAACAATAGAAAAAATTGAAAGAAGGAAATATAGATGATAAGAAAGAAAAATACAAGAACATTTTTTGTAGTAATTATGATTGCTATAATGCTTGTGCTGTTGATTGGGCAAGAAGCAATTTTTAATTTTAATGATACTGAATACACGATTACTATAACAGATAAAGAGAGAATTTATACTGAGGATGGTAACAGTTCATCTTCAAAGTATTTAATATTTGGTGATGATCAAAATGGTAATTCTCTTGTATTTGAAAATACTGACTGTTTTATTAGAGGCAAATGGAATAGTTCTAACATTCAAGGACAGTTAAAAAATAACAATACATATAAGATTACAGTTATTGGATATAGAGTACCATTTTTAAGTTGGTATCAGAACATTATTAAGATTGAAGAGGTTAAGTAAAATAACCTTAAAAAGACATTTCATTCAGAGAAAGAATGTGTTTGGTGCATAGAAGGAGTAGAAAAAATAATGAATAATTATGAGCGCATAAAAGGAATGAGCCTTGAAGAAATGGTAATATATTTTGCTGATGATTTTAAGTGTAATTTATGTTCAGAATATGAAAGACTTTCAGATAATCCATTAACTGAATATGATAGTTGTGATAGTCAATGCGCTAAGCATTGTAAAGAATGGTTAGAAAATGAGGTGGATGAGTAATGCATGGAGATAAAGGATAAAAAAAATGGCACTATAAGAGGAAAATCTTATAGTGCCATTTTTTTATTATATTAACTTTTATTTTACAATTAAATCTTTAATATTCATTGCAGCAGTTACTGCTCCATCTATCCCAATTACAACTCTATCTCCGCTAATTTCCATAACCTCAAATTGTGCATTATATACCCAAGAGGATAAACTGCCACCGTTATAGTCTTTTGAATTTTCTTTAATTTTTACAATTGTTCCTTTTTTTATAACAGCATTAGTATTAGTTTGTTTTTTATCATTTTCCTTAGTATTTGCTAAAGAAATCTTTGTTTTTTCAATTACTGCTGTAATTTCATTATTAATTCCAATTGTAATATTGTTATTATTTACGGCTAAAACATCAAAAGTATAATCATATACCCAAGCAGCTAATTTATTTCCATATATATCTGTTGCACCTTTTTGGACAGTAACTTTATCTCCTACTTTAATTTTAGAAGTTTTAACTGGAGTTGTAGATTTTGGTATATAAAGATTAATTGCGGCAACTGCTGCTGTCACAGCTCCATCTATACCAATTACAACTCTATCTCCACTAATTTCCATAACTTCAAACTTAGCGTCATAAACCCAGCTCGCTAAATTATTACCATTATAATCTGTTGAACCTTCTTTAACCATAACAGTGTCACCAACAGAGAAGGGGAAGATTATATTAGGAGCTTTAGAATCACCTTTCTCTTCTTCTTGTTCAACTATTTTATATTCTTTATAGCATAAGTTAGCATCGACATCTTTACCATCAATTTTCTCAATACCCCATTGCCACATAACTTGATCATAATCATATTTACTTGGAATATCTGGATTATATGTCCAATTAGCCAACCAAATATCATATTTACCTAATAATCTACTTTTATCAAAATAATTTTCCATCCAAGAAGGATTTGCATAAATGCCATAAAGCAAACCAATTTCTTTAATAGTATTACAAAAAGTTACTGCCATATCTGTTCTCTGTCGAGTAGTAAGAGCTGTTATTTGAGATTGCTCTTCCATATCAAAAAAGACTGGATAACTTGGTTTTTCATTTTTAACAACAGACACACAAGCATTTAATTCTTTCTCAAAACTTTGTCCATCTAATGCTTTAAAATACCAGTAAAAACCATATGGAATATTTAATCTTTTACATTCTGATACATTTCTATCAAAATAAGTATCTTTATCTGTGCCAATTCCAGCTCTTATAATAATAAATTTAACGCCAGAAGATTTAGCTGCTTCAAAATTAAATTTCTCTTGCGCTCTTGATATATCAATACCTTTAATCTTCATTAGAATCATCCTTTCCTTTAATAAAAAGACCTTTAATATTATCTACTAATTCATAGGAACCAGTAGAAGCTAATCCACTTGCTAAACCGCCAAGTAAAATTTCTGGACTGAACCCCCAATTATTTACCCAGCAATTTAATACTACTCCAAGTACTCCCATAATTAAGGGAATAAATTTATTAATTTTTTCTGAAGGAATTACATTTTTAATAATAAAACCTATAATAAGGCAAATTCCCACTACAACTAATACAATATAATCTTTTAAAAAACTAAAATCCATATAAAACACTCCTTATAAAATTTTATATTTTGGAATCTCTTCCTTAAATATTATATATCTTAATATATCATCTACAAAAACTGCGATGATAGCTAAAAAGATCCATGCTAAACTAAATGGCAAACATATTTGTCCTAATAAATTTAATGGCTGATTACTATAATCCCAAACGTTCCACTTTAAAATAATATTTATTATTATTCCAGAAATAAGTTCAATAGTAGTAATAATAACTGAGCCTAAAATACCTTGATAAATTAAAGATAGGCGGAGATTGGGACACTCATTCAGCAAGCCTATCAAAGTAAAGCACAATCCGCCAATAATAAACATTGTCCAATGAGTATGTCCCCTAAATAAAATTTCTATTAATAAATAGATCAATCCACCTATTATATATAAAAAAATCTGTTTAAAAATTTGTTTCATTTTGACCACCTAATAGTTGATTTAACATATTTTGATACTTGTCATTTAAAGAATCACCATATTTAATAGCTTTTATTTCTTCTTTATCTGTCATTTCCCATATTTGACACTTCAATAAATTACAATAACTTAATTGATATACTTTAAATTCTGCTGCCGCCCTTGCTAAACCTATAAATTCTTCTGGAGTATAAATCTTACAAGGAAGAGTTTTATCTGCACTAGAAGAATGATAAGGAACTGGAATGCCTAATTCGGCTGTTTTTTGATTAGACATTATATTTATTTGATCTTCTTCAGTTAAATCAAAATGTTCTCCATTATAATCAATACCATTATAAATTGTATTATTACAAGAATTATTAACTTCTGCAATTTTTAATTTAATTACATCTTCAAGAGAATAATCCTCTATAACATCAATAACGATTCCTTTCTCGTCGGTGATGACCTTCATATTAGGAGCATACTGCATAACTTTAGACGTTAAAGGAGAATCGTCAGATATTACATAAACTACAGGATTAACATTTTCGATATAATCTTCTTTTTCTTTTATTTCATAATCAGACAGTTTATCATTATAAACTCTTTCATATCTTGTATAATCAAAATCAGGATACGACCCGTTAATTTGCCAAGTATTATCTTTAAAAATTAACATTATATACCATCCTCCTTATTTAAAATATATAGCTACGTATTTCGATCCGTAAGAAGCTGATCCAACATTAGTTAATGTAATATCACCTTTGGTTGAGATAGAATACTTAAGACTATCTTCTCCAAAACTAAGCAGTGTTTTATTCGAAACAGCAGTCATACTATTCGATATTGTATGAGTGACTGCACAAGAAGTACTCATATCTGTACTAATCCCTATCAGCAAAACTTTTTTGCTTCCAGTTATGTAAGATAATGTTAATGAATTACCTCCAATTACACCTTCTACACATTCTGTTCTTAATGCTATTGTTCCATTTGAATCGGGAAGTACAACTTTATAATTATCAGAGGAAGTTGTAGCTAGAATATCAGTATAGCTTGATGATTCACTATATAGTCTCAAATAGCCTTTTTTATTGCCAGCTGTCCCAGACGCTGTTGAATTACCAATGCTTAAATATGTTCTCCCTACTGTTGATGTTGTGCCATTTAATGAATACATACAAAGGCCGTCATTAGCTTTTAGTTTGTAGTTAGTATCTGCTAATTTATTATCTGCCCATACTGGGTAATACCATGCTCCTGTAGTAGGATTAGTATCAGTTACTCTTACATTTGTTGAGTATGTAGCACTGGAAGCGTTACCTGATAACGCTCCACTAAATGTAGTAGCAGAAACCGTTCCAGGGAAAGAACTATTTCCTGATTCGTCTAATAATGTAACAGATTTCGTTACAGCGTTAGTGCCTGCGTCAACAGTGGCTTTTTCTGTATATTGAAGTAAATATTTAGTTTGATAAGAACCAGTAGTGAAATAACCATTTGCGGAATTTGTTTTAGCAAGCATTGTATAAGAACCGGCCCCTGCTGTTGAGTTTATAATAGCTTCACCTTGATTTCCTTTTAAATATGAGTTAGTGGTTTTAGATGAAATTATTGTGTCACTCATAGTTCCGCCTGCTAATGGTAAATAATTTGAAAACTTTTTACCTGTAGATGTAATAATACCTCCATTTATATATACTGGACTATCACTACTACCTATCGTAGAAGAGCCTAATCTTAGATATTCTGTGCCATCACGTTTTTTACCAAATCTAATAACTGCACCTGTCGTGTCATTTAATACATTATTCATAGCGCATAGTTCTATATAAGAATTTCCGCTTGTATCAATATAACTATCTAAATATCCTATTCTATTAGCGTGAGAATTTCCACTATTTTTATCCATAAAATTCAATGCCCAATATGTATTATAAGTTGGAATATCGCCTTTTGTAAAATCAGTTCTTATGATATTTAATCCCCAAGCTCCATTATTACCTTCATAATTATGAATACCAGTAAACGTTGATGCTTTTATGGCTTGATGTTGTTTTAAAGCGTTTAATGTTGCAACTGCATATCCATCTTCCGCAATATCATTAGAAATTACTTTGTTATCTGAAAACGTCCAAACTGACTGATATTGATATGTTGAAGGAGTGCTACCTCTTATACCTTCATATAATACATCTACATCTATCTTTTGATAGGTTGCATCTTTATAAAAATAAAGTTCACAAGTACCAGCGTTTGTAGTATTAGGATATTTTAAATATATTGAATTTAATAAAGGTGCGATTATTTCTCCATCAACGTATGTATAAGCGTTAGTAGTTGTTGCTGTTGTTGAATTAGTCCTAAAAACAATAGTTACTTCTGCAGGCGTTCTTGCAAAATTAGTAAAGTTATCTGACCAAATACGTAGTTTTAATACGGCTGTGTAATATGGGGAATCTATTGTAAAACTTGCTATTTTATAATAACCGTAGTTAGTAGTAACATTATTATCTTCTCCATATACATATCGTCTTACTGCACTACCAGCAAGATTTCCTTCGAACTGTTTAGTTTTAAGTGTTTTTGTGCTTGGATTAAATATTAGATCTGTACCAAAATACGATGATGTAGTAGTAGTAGTAGTTTGTCCGCTTGGAGCAAGTAGTAGAGGATAGTTAGCATTACTTGTAGTTACTATTTGAGTAACTTTAGTATCTGTATTATTGTCTGTTAATTCAATAGTTGTATTACCATCTTGATTTGTTGTAAATGTTCCTTTTGTAGTACCAGCTTGTTTAATAGTAATAGTGCCATTTCCAACAGTAGGTATAGTTGGTTTATTACTCAAATCATTATAAGAACCACTGGTTGCTACAGTAGCAAGTTTACTTTTAATATAATTCCATAAAGCGCTCATTGTCCGTCTAACATAACTAGTATTAGTTGTTCCACCCCCAGCATATTGAGATACATAATAATCTGTATCTTGTGGAGTATCACTTCCTGTTTCTAATGCATTTATAAAAGAGTTTGCAGCAGCTTTAGCAGTCGTCTGACCAGTACCTCCATTAGATATTGGAAGAGTACCAGTAACTCCTGGTGTTATATTAGCAGTACCGTCAAAAGAAGCTGATGAAGTACTTTCTAAATTTATTTGTATAGTACGCGCAGTCGCAAGTTTAGTTGCACTTCCTGCATTTCCAGATATTGTAGTTTGTTTAGCAGGTAAGGTAATGGTTTTGGTATTTACTTTAGTTACGTGACCATTACTATCTTTTGTTACTGCGTCTATAGCTGTAAATGTATCTCCCGCACTTGGAGAAGCAGTAGACGTAGAATCCATACTTGTAGCAATAGTAGGATGCGCTGTTAAAAAGGTAGCACCTTTAGTAACTGTTAATGCTCCTTTATCATTCGCAGTAATTGCTGTAACTGCATTACCTGAACCAGTTGTAGTGGCAGTTGTAATCGTATCTTGTGTTGTAATAGTACCTGTTGAGCCATCGCCCTTCGTATAAGTAATAGTCCTTTTTGATACAGATAATTCTTTTATAAAATCATTAGTTGCATCCGTAATATTATTGTCAATGTCTTCAGGGGCAGGAGTCCAGTCGGTTGCTTTGTTTCCGACTTCTAATTTGATACCGCATATTTCTAGTATATCACCTTCTGATTGTGGTATTAAATAGATATATGATGCACTATACTCTGTTGTGTTCTTTGGGTTATTTATAGTCGTATAACTTATATGTTGCCATTGATTTGTAATGTTAAAAGCACCATTTCCGCCATAATCAGAAGCCGATAAATAAAAAGGTTGTAATCTACATTCAAGACCTGACACTGCATTGCTACGCACCCAACAAGAAAGCGTATATATACTACTGCTATTCAATGGAGTTTTATCTTGTGCTATACCTATTTGTGAACCTGCTTCTGACGATGTAATCTTTATACCTTTATTAATACCTGGCAAAGGTGTATCAGTAATGTCTATGGTTTCGATTGTTCCTGTTCCGGATTTTCTCCAATGTCCTACACTACGACCACCGGTACCAATAGTCATTGTTGCCGTTCCAGTTACAATATTTCGTCCACCAATTTCAACTGCATCAATAGCCGCAGCAATATTATTGTCAACATCTTCAGGTGCGGGTGTCCAATCAGTGGCTTTATTGCCTTTTTCAAACTTCACATTCTTTATCTTGATTCCACAGGCTTCTGCTCCAAGTGCAACTATAAACTGTGTATAGTTTATAGTTTTGCCGGAAGAGTATGTAAATGCGTAGCTACATTTATGCCATACATCTTCTGTAATATCACTTGGAATATTAATGTCAAAATCCTTTACTGTACCGTCCGTGTAGTTATATCTTACTGTGACCTTTGTTCCATATCCGACATTAAGCCCTTCCGCTTTCATAACTTCGCAGGAAAGCGTGTAGCTACAACCGTTTTCCGGTAACAAATTTAAGTTTTTATTTGACGCTTGCGTTGTAAACTGTCTTGCTGCGGTTTCAGGCTTTGTCATTGTAGTATAACCACTGTCAAACGAATACGTTACGCTCGGTGGATAGTACCAGTAATCAGCATATTTATTATCAAATCGGCTATAATATAATAAGTTTCGACCGCCTATCTGAATATTGTCAACTTGAGATTGTAGTTTATCTGCTGTAGTATCTACATATTTTTTATTAACAACATCTTCATCATTTATAATAGGAGCTAATAATTTCATTTTAATGCCTCCTTATTAATAAATGTATCGTGCAGTATATGTATTTGCATTAATAGTAGTACCTACAGATGCTCCAATGGTTATCTTAATTGTAGGATTTGAAGTTCCTGATATAGTAATATTAGGATAAACTTGTTCATTTGTTGAATTTTCATAAACCGCAACAGATTGAATTGAATTTTTTGATGCGGCAACTGTAGTAATAGACCATTCACAAACCCCACCAGATGTAGCAGTAAGAGTTGGATTAGTAGCTGTATATACAATCACGTTTGATTCATCACCAGATGGAATATAATCCCAAGTAGGAGTAGCAGAAGAAGCTATAAATATGTCACCCACTTTAGCTGTTTGACTAGCGTAAGTTCCAGCTTCCGCAACCTTATAAGTATCTCCAATTTTTACATTTTCTGTTGGTAAGCCCGAACTACGACTAATTGTACCTTTATAATTCATAGCTCTTGTAACTAATCCATCAGCATATTCTTTTGCACTTGCTAAAGTAGATTCTGCTGTTGTATCTACATAAGCTTTTATAATTTTATTTTGTATTGGATTAGTAGATGTACTAGATACAGTTCCATCTATTGTTACAATTAGAATATCTCCACTTTTTCCATCAGAATCTTCCCAATGGAAATATTTTTCCTTATTACCGTCAGCATTTTTTTCAGTAATACTAAAAGAATAAGTTGTATTAGTATCTTCACTTCCACCAAAAGAAACCCATTCAGTTCCATTAAAGATTTTTGGTGTCAGTTCTGTTGTATCATAGTACATTCTACCTATATTCGTACCAGTTTCTACCTCTGGTGCGCTACTCAAATTTTGTAGAATCACATTTCTAATTTCATTTCCGTTTAAATTTAAATGTACTAAAAATTTATTTTCAGCAGCCATTTAAGTTCCTCCTTTTAATTCAAATAAGCTTTTCCACCAAAACTACTATTAAAAGTAATTTTTAAATTATTTATATCTATATATTCAATTGCGCCAATTACTACACTTCCTGCACTATCAACTACCGTAACAGAAGGAAATTTACCCATATTATGATTAATCTCCCAGATATTTGCAGCAACTCCCTGTTCATACATATAAGTGCTTGTTATTGACTTTATTTTTTCGAGGGTATGAGTAAACCCTTCTATATTTAAGAACTCGTCTGTACTAAGCATACTCTACCTCCTCCAAAAATATTATCCCATATTTCATCAATTTTTTCATTAGATATATATGCTCCAAGCACTACCCCATCACCATTTATAATATCTCCAGATGTTTGTAAATTACCTTGATAATCTAATTCTAAAGCATTAGATCTATTATCATAGATTCCATTACCTGCAATCATTATATATTGTTTAATTTCATAGATGGGTTGAGTAATTTCGGTATTTTTTATTTTTATTAATCTATAATCAGTATCACTATATCTATAATAATATTCTTTATTTTCTATCATTTCTTTATCTTGAGTTTTTATGTATTCATCATTTACTAATTCATACCAATTACTATTAGGAGTTGTATTTGAAAGAATTTCTATTTTATAATATTCATCATTTTTAATATAATAGTAAGTTTTACTATGAGTGTCATAATAAATGGTATCATTAGTTAGTACATATTCGGTATCGGTAAAACAATTTTCATTACACTCACCAATGACCAGAGCGGATCTCGCCGAGTTAATAGTGTCTGTATTCCCCGATTGAAGACTAGTACCAAAAATAAATTGAAATGAATTATATGAGGTATTATAAGTACCTCCGATGATACTGCTCTCTCCTGAATAAATAGAATTAATACTTCCAAAAATTGCA
Organism: Bacilli bacterium; assembly: GCA_016297695.1. Taxonomy (GTDB): domain Bacteria; phylum Bacillota_I; class Bacilli_A; order RF39; family UBA660; genus RUG14121. Next base: position 25,879 of record JAEDGC010000001.1, on the reverse strand, counting down.
TTATCCCTAGAATATTTATTTTTTTCTATTGTAACTATTTTATTACTTGTACCACCTATGATGTTTTGATTACCACTAACAGAATTAACATCACCAAATATTAAATTATTATCCCCGCTGCAATTAGAATGAGCAGTACCACCTATAATATTGCCATCACCTTTTAGTGCTGTGCTATTAAGACCAGAAATGAGATTATAACTACCATTAACAGTTTCACCATTTGCTACAATAATATTTACATTACCACTAACTTTATTGCCTTGACCAGATATAATATTAAGTCCGCCTTGAAGTTCATTCCTATCTCCACCTATAATATTTCTCCAGCCACCTTCTGTTGTATTATTCATACCAGATATAATAGAAGCATAATCATTTGTTACTGTATTAGATTGTCCGCTAACGCTTGTATATTTACAGCCTTTAACTTTATTAGTACCACAGCAAATATCAGAAGCATAATTACCATCAGTAGTATTTGCATAATTTCTAACACTATTATAGTCGCCAGCAGTAGTTTCGTTAATATGATGACCATATCCTTCTGCATGGTTTGCTGTTCCGTTATATATATAATGACCATTGCCTTCTGCATGATTACAATTACCGGTAGAAGAGATTATATTTGACATACCCTCATTGTGATTTGCTAAGCCGTTTGAAATTGTATTAAACATACCTTCTGCATGATTTGCTGTTCCATCAGCGATTGATAAACTTAATCCTTCAACGTGGTTTGCCGTACCTGCGTGTACTTTTGTTTGAAGGCCTTCTGCGTGACAACCGCTACCGGCAACCTGAGTCTGTATTCCTTCAGCGTGACTATCAGGTCCAGTTACGATAGTTTGATAACCTTCTGCATGAGAGGAATATCCATATGCGTATGTCTGAGTACCTTCAGCATGAGCTTGTATACCGTCAGCACGAGAAGATATGATTTCTACTTCTGTAGGTTCTCCATCAGGTTCCAAAGAAGATATGCTAATTACACGCGAAGTATTTTCTGTTCCGTCTTCCTTGTAACAACCACCTTCAACGTGAGCTCCTGTCCCAGTTGCGATAGTCTTATAACCCTCTGCGTGACAATAAGTAGTATTTCCTATTGCACCATCTTTTACAATTTTAACCCAATTTCCCGATGCAGTACCATTAAATATATAAGAAGTAGTTCCAGATGCGTGATTATCATTATAAAATTCTTCTTGATTTTTTTCTATTTGATTACCTTCTGAATCATAAGATATATAAACTTTATTTAATTCAAAAGAAATAATATCGTATTCTTGTTGATTTTCTACTGAAATTCCATATTCAGATAAATCTACTATACTACCATCTAAATACCAATTAAAAATTTCTTCTTCATTTTTATTATAAATAAAATCAAGAGTATCAGTAGCAAAATCTACTGTCTTATTTATTAAAATTTCATCATTATATGTAACTATAAGTGATGGATTAACAACATCTGTTGGATTTCCTTCGCTATCATAAACTGTCCTATCTGATTCTGTAATAGTTAATACAACATTATATTCATTAAGATATTCCCATTTACCACTCTTTCCATAATATTGCGGAGTTGTTGTTGAATTAAAAGAAGTTCCACATACTAAGCCTAATTGAGTAGTTATAGTTGGCGCAGACTGATAAACTTTATCAATTTTCTTAAAAGTACCATAGTTATTAGTTAGATTAATTATTGTTATTATATTATTAATATCATATTCTTGTTTAAATAATATTAAACTATCGTCAGCTAAATAATATATAAAACCAAATGTATTAGATTCATTTACATATAATGTTGTAATATAATTATCTTTTTGAGATTCAAGAGTATTAATAGTTGTAAGGACGTTAATAGTATCTTCTGATACAGTAATTTTATTATCCATAAAAGCAGAACAATATATTGCGCCATTATATATATATAAATCATCAGATACCTCTGTTGGTTCTTCTGAAACCATATATATTTTTCTATTTATATTTGAATTATTTTCAAATAAAGTAGTAAACAAAGAATTTAATTCATCAGTCGTTTCTATATTAGTAATTTGTGTAGTATACCAATTATCATTATTAAAAACATAATTGTAATCAAATATCTGTAATTCTGAACTATATTTTCCTACAGTAAAATCTTCTGGTAGCTCTATACTATCTAGTGAGAAAGCACCAGTTTTTCCAGATATTTGATAATTATTACTATCTATTGTAGCTTTACTAATAATAGAAGTTCCACTTTCAACTTGTAAAATTGGATTTCCGCAGTATCTGTAATAGGCATTTTGATATGAACCAGCTGTAGTATTATAACCTTCTGCATGATTATATGAACCTATTGCTTGAGTATTATATCCTTCTGCATGATTATAATTCCCTTTTGCTTTATTGTTAGAATAATCATTAAATATTTCATTAGTCTTAGATTCATCTGTATATTGTCCAACATCTTTATCTCTTAACCAAGTAACCACTTGAGTTAAGCCTTCTCCGTCTAAAAAAGCTTCATCAGCCATCTCCTTTTACCCCCTTTTTTTATTTAATCATCTGCTACTTCCATAGCTAATATTATTGAATTTTTAGATCCTTCAATAGAATAATCAATATCTTTAGATTGGAGTAATCTATAAAATTTATTATTTGAATAAATAACTGAATATAAATTAAATTGATAATCATAATAATTACTCACAACTTCAAATAGACTATTAAAATTTCCAGGAATAACAAATAAAGGAAGCTGTACTAATGATATATTAAAATCTGTAGAACTAGTTCGCCATCTGTTATATGATTGCTTAGAATCGGATTGCGACTTAAATAGAGCTTTATCCGTAATAAATAAATATGCGGATTGTTTTACCAAAGATTTTGGATTTATGCTCCCAATAAAAAATTCCCAATATCCGATTTTTTTCTCATATCCAAATCCAAAATCTAATACGCCTGGAGTTAATCCAAAAGCAATTATATCTTTATTTGCACTGATATTATAATATAACATAGAAAAACTACCTATTGTTTGACCAGTATAAGCATATTGATATTGAATATTTTGTACAATATAAGTAATACGTATATTTCCTTCTCTTGTTATAGAAAACCCATCTTTTTTATTTGAATCAAAATATATAGTAATATTATCTGTATTATCTGTAGTATCTAAATTTGCAGTTACAAAAACAGATTTAATAACTTCATGCATAGCTGTTGCTAATCCTAAAGCAGTAGAATCAAAACTCTTTGATCCATCCGTTAAACTCATATTTTTACCTCCTTCTGCACAGTTGGCGCGGTGCTAACAAAACCAATAGTAGCCTGAAGAATTGGTGAAACAACTGGTTTATCAATATATATTGGCTTCTCAATTTCTATAATCTCTGCCTTTTTTGATACGGATAACCATCCCGCAGCTAACCCCATCATTAATCCTTTTTGAAAATTTGAAGATTCCGCCATATTATCACCCCACTGAATTAAGTATAACATTTATTTCATCAAAAGTCAAGGCTCTGATTTTTTGTTCATCATCTAAATTTAACCCTTTAATCTTTATATAGTCTCCTGTTGTTTTATTTAAAATACCTGTGATTTCAGTTTCATCTCTATCTTTTTCAATTATATAACTATTAAATAAATTTGTATCTCTTAATATATAAGATAAGTCAAACCCTTCATCATTAAAACTAATTTCTGTAGTTCTAGGTAATACATCTATAGTATTAAACAATATTCTTTGTAATGTACTATCTTTAATACAATCTAAATAAATTTCTTGCGTATCAATCACTAAGATAATTTGCCCAGAACGAATTGGAATAGTATTAAGTTTAGTCTTTATAGTTCTAATAGGAATAAAATTAGTATTTTTTGATATAGACATTTTATTTTTATCCTCCTTTTATCTCCTCATTATATTATATCTAAAAATATTTATAACCATTGATTATAAATTGTCCAACTTGACTTTCCAAAAATTTTTTTATAAAATATATACAGAGAGAAGAGAAGAGAAAAGTTAAAAACAAAAGCAAAAATTGTTTCTTTATTTTATTAAAAATTTTTGTTATAATTATTATAGCAAATGAAAAAGGAGTGATGACTTATTTTAGATAAGAATGGTAATCGTCAACTTGCATATGTAGTAACAATAGATGAGATTCAACCTATTCCTAATTATGATAGAGTTGAACTTGCTACAGTGGGCGGATGGCATATTATTGTACAGAAAAATCAGTTTAAAGTAGGAGATAAAGCTGTATATATTGAAGTTGATTCAAGAGTTCCTATTAAAGAACCTTTTTTATTCCTTGAAAAAAGAAATTATAAAGTAAAAACTTTAAAAATGTGTAAGTGTATTTCTCAAGGATTACTTATGTCTTTTTCTGATTTTGGTTGGGAAGAAGATACTCATAAAGTAGGAGATTTTTTAACAAAAGAGTTAGGTATTACATACTATGAAGCTGGCGATAATGATAGAAAAGCACCGTCCGCAAATAAGTATGATAAGATGAAGCAAAGACATAAGAAGTTGTTTAAGAATCCTATTGTAAAAAATATAATGAAGTTTAAGACTGGAAGAGAAATAATGTTTTTCTTCTTTGGCAAGAAAAGGGATAAGAAGTCCGCATTCCCATCTTGGGTAAAGAAGACAGACGAGGAGAGGGTGCAAAACATGCCTTTCCTCTTCTCTGACCCAGATAAAGATAAAAAGATCTGGATGGTAACAGAGAAGATAGATGGATGTTCTTCAACCTTTACTTTAAGAAAAACTAAGTTTAATAAATTTGACTATCGTGTATGTTCAAGAAATGTATGCTTTGATAAGCCAAATAAGAAGTGTTTTTATGAAACAAATGTATATCTTGAAATTGCGGAAAGATATAATATGAGAGAACGCCTTGAAAAATTGTTTAATATGGCTAAATCTTATACAAATAAAGATATTGAATATGTAACTATTCAAGGTGAAATTTATGGCAAAAATATCCAGCGCCGCACTTACAATATGGATTCAATTGATCTTGCTGTATTCAATGTAATCTATGGTGATAAAAATGGCAATGAAGTAAGAGCAAATCCTGAAATAATGAAAACATTAATGGATGAATTAGGATTACCAACAGTACCAATTCTTGATACTAATTTTATATTACCTAATTCTTGTGATGAATTGCTTGCATATGCGGAATCAGAAAATTCTAAGATAGATGGCGGAATGAGAGAAGGTATCGTTCTTAGAGGGACTAACGGAGTACAATCTTTCAAGGCTGTATCTAATAAATTTTTACTTAAATATCATTCATAAAGAGAGAATTATTTCTCTCTTTATTTTTTTGAAAATTTTTGTTATAATATATTTATAAGGAGTTGATGTTAAATGGTAAATAAACTTTTCTGTTGTGAATTAAGTAGGTTTTTTTGTTGTGAATGTGGAAAAGAAGGCATTCCAATAATTAGAAAAAACTGTTCTAAAAGAGAATCTGGACATTTAAAAAAACTATTTTGTGTCTTTTGCGGAAAAGAAACAAATCATGCAGAAATAAAAGATTGTGATAATAAATATACTATTGAAGATTTTAATTTAGAATTTAGTTTAGGCAGATTTGTTAATGGATTAAGAGTACCTATAAGTGACTTAGTAAGTTGTACACAAGGTAATTGCAAATATAATATAGATGGAAAATGTTGGGATGCCGCAAATATTAGTAATTGTAAATATAAGGTTGGTGATAAATAAAATGTCAAACATTTATATTACAAGTGATCTTCATTTATTTCATAATAAAGATTTTATATATAAACCAAGAGGGTTTGATTCAGTTGAAGTTATGATTGCTACTATTGTTAAAAATTGGAATGAAACAATTAACAATGAAGATATTGTTTATGTTCTTGGTGATTGTGTTTTAGGAGATACAGAAAAAGGAATTAGTATTTTAAAACAATTAAAAGGACATAAACATTTAATAATTGGTAATCATGATACTGATAAAAGATTAGAAAGATATAAAGAAGAAAATATATTTGAATCAATTCAATATGCAACCTTATTAAAATATAATAATTATCATTTTTATTTATCACATTATCCTACATTGTGTAGTAATTATGATATTGAAAAGCCTCTTAAAACAAGAGTGATAAATTTATGCGGGCATATCCATACTACAAATAAATTTATAGATATGAAACTAGGTTTAATCTATCATTGTGAATTAGATGCTCATAATTGCAAACCTGTATTAATTGATGATATTATTGCAGATATTAGATTTTATTTAAAGGAGAATATAATATGACTTTTAAATTTTTAAAAGAAGAACATATAGACAATAAGACTATTTTAACTTTTGCAACAGATAGAGGTGTATTTAGCGGAACTGCTATTCTGAAAGAAGGAGAAAAGATTAATTCTAAATATGTTGCATATCAGATTGCGGAAAGTAAAGCTTATAGAGCTTATTTAGAAGATAAACTTAAAGAGTATATGATTCAGAAAAAAACATATGAATATATAATTAATGCCATTGAATCAAAGAAAGAGTTTTATGAAAAAGATACTGAATATATTTGTATTATGAAAAATTATAAATATCTTCTATACCTTATTGAAGATATTAAAGTTTCTATTGAAGCATTAAGTTATTATATAAAGTATACATCTGATAGTACTAATACTATGAAAAATAGAGCTGAACAATATATGGAATATGTTAATAAAAGAAGAAAGGCTAAAGAGGATTTTATAGAACTAGAAAAGAAAATTAAGGAGAAGGAGGAGTGTAATTGAAAGTTACAATATTAAATCCTGAAATTCTTGAAAATTTATATAAGAATCACGGAGAATTTGCTTGTACTTGTTATGATACTCCTAAAAAGTATGCTGAAAAAGTAGGAAAATCCTGCAGCGAAAGTGGACATATGAGCGGCAGCCGCTGTGAATATATTAAATTTGAAATTGAAGGAGATAGAGGAACTCTTGAACAGATGATGCGTCACGAAATAGGTGTCCGCTATGATGAAATAGATAAGTATAGCTATAGTGATAGAATAGAAATGATTATAGATGTAAACCCTGTAAACATTGTAAAAAATATGCAATCTTTTAGATATGTAGATAAAAATGAATTTACTTATGTTATACCTAAGAATATTCAAAAGTATGAAGATGTAAATATTTTATATGAGAACACTATGAAAATGATTGATGAGAGAAGAAAACAGATTAGAGATTTACTTGTAATGCACGGTGTTGATTATAAGAAAGCTGTTGAAGATGCAAATTTTGTTCTTCCAAGAGCGACAAATCTTACTTTGACTATTGGATTTACTCCAGAAGCATTAATTCAATTTATGTTTAAAAGATTATGTACAAGAGCGCAAGATGAAATAAGAGATATAGCAAGAGCAATGAAAAAAGAGATAGAAAAAATTAATCCTCTATTTGCACAAGAGCTTGTTCCGCAATGTCAATATCTTTTATGGTGTCCTGAAAAGAATTGTTGCGGCGCTTATCCGTCTAAAGAAGAGTTGCGAATAAAAATAAAGGGAAAATAAATGGAAGTATTAATTACAAAAATAGAAAAGATAAAACCTAATCCAACAGAAGTAATAACTTTATTTTATGATAGCCAATTGTCTAAACCAGCCGAATTAAAGAATGTAATGGAAATATTAAAAAATAAGTTCCCAGATAACAAAATAATTGCATTACCGAATAATATGAATCTTGAAACTTGTAGTAAAGATGTATTAGAAAATATAATAAGTTTAATTACTGAAATAATTGAGGGATTATAGCAAATGATAAATAATAATGAAATAATTGAAATGATTAAGATAATAGATAATGCTATTGGAAAATATTATGATATAGAAACAATAATTAATAATATTCGTTTAAATGATATTTCAATGAATATTAGAGATTTAAAACAAATCAGATTAAAAAAATATAAGCATATAAAATTAATAAATATTAATGGATTAGGTGATGGACAAGTTCACTTCATTACAGATGATGGACATTATCTTATGCTGCCATGGTGCTATATAATTTCAATTATACCGAATGAAGAAGTTTAATTGCAGAAATTTTTATATATTATTTTCTGCAAAATAAAGGAGAATAATTATGACACAAATGATTTATGTAAGTGAAAATAAATTTTATATCGAGATAGATAATATAAGACTTATCTATGAAGATAATAAATTAACTGGTTGGTACGAGCCAAATCTTGATAGAATAGTTTAACTAACATTAGGTCAAAAGGATATAATTTTTCCTTTTGACTTTTTATATATATTTGAAAATATATAATAAAGGAGCTTTTCTTTATGAAGAAATTTTATGATACTTGTAGTCTTTTAGATTTACAAGAAAAAGCATTTGAAGAAGAATTTTATATTAGTTTAGTTACTCTACAAGAGTTAGAAAATATAAAGACTTCCGCAAATAAAGATGCTGAAATAAAATATAAAGCCAGAAAACTTACAAGATTATTGGCGGAAAATGAAGATTTATATACTGTTATAATTGATACAGAAGAATTAAATAATAATGATATGAAAATTATTACTGACGCAAAATCACTAAATGAGCCTGTTGAATTTATAACAAAAGATTTAAGTTGTAAAAATCTAGCCTCCGCATATAAGTTAAATGTTAATTATATAAAAGAAGAAAATTTAGATAATTATACTGGCTTTAAAGAAGTTATTATAGAAAAAGAAGAAGAATTAGCTTATTTCTATGAACATATGAATGAAAATATATATAACTTATATATAAATCAGTATTTAATTATAAAAACACAAGATGGCGGAGTTATTGGTCCATACATATGGACTGGAACTGAACATAAAGAAATTGGATACCCAGATTTTTATTCAGTACATTTTGGAAAAATAAAGCCAAAAGATGAGTATCAATTTGCGGCAATGGATTGTCTTAATAGAAATCAAGTATCCTTACTGCGCGGGCCTGCTGGAAGTGGAAAGACTTTCTTATCTATTGCTTATATGTTTCATTTATTAGAAAAAGGTAAAATAGATAAAATCATTATATTCTGTAACACTGTAGCGACAGCTGGTGCAGCTAAACTTGGATTCTATCCAGGTGATAAGAACGACAAGCTACTTGATTCGCAGATAGGCAATATATTGTCAAGCAAACTTGGCAGTAGACTTGTTGTAGAAGATATGATAGAATCTGGAAAATTGTTATTATTACCTTTTTCAGATATAAGAGGTTTTGATACTACTGGAATGCAAGCTGCAATATATATAACAGAAGCACAAAATCTAAACATTACTTTATTACAACTTGCTTTACAAAGAGTTGGTGATGATTGTATATGCATTATTGACGGAGATGATACAACACAGGTTGATAGCATTGATTATGCTGGATATAATAATGGTATAAGAAGAGCCTCAGAAGTATATCGTGGAGAAGACTTCTATGGCGAAATTACTTTACAAGAAAATTATAGATGTAGAGTAGGTAAAATTGCTGAAAAAATGTAAATATTAAGGAGAGAGAAATCTCTCCTTTATTTTTTTTATATTTTTTGGTATAATAAAATAAAAAGGAGGAAAAATATGATTGAGTTATATACAGATGGCAGTTCAAGAAAAGATGGAGCTGGGTATGCAGTAGTAATAATAAAAGATAATAAAATAATTTCAACAATCACAAGACAGTTTGAAAAAGGTACTAATAACGAAATGGAATTAGCTGCAATCCTTTCTGCATTACAATATGCAGTAAGACAAGATGAAGATTGTACAATATTTTCTGATTCAGCCTATTGTGTTAATATGTGCAATGATTGGATATATAAATGGTATACAAATGGTTGGGTTCGAGATAAAAATAAAGAAATTAAAAATTTAACAATAATAAAAATGATATATAATTATTTGACACAAGATTGTAATAATCATATATCTATTCAAAAAATAAAAGGACATTGTAATGAAATAGGCAACGAAATTGCGGATGCTATTGCTTCAGATAACATAAAGAAATTTAATAAAATTTTTGATAAAAATAGGGATATGTTTTGCAATTTTTAAAAAAATATGTTATAATATTATATAATATAAAAATAGAAAGGATATTTTTATGGCTGATAAAAAATTATATGATGAAAATAGTATCCAAAGTCTGACACCTCTGGAGTTCACAAGGCTTAGGCCAGGTGTGTATGCGGGAAGTACAGAATATGCAACACAGCCTATGATAGAGATAGTATCTAACGCAATTGATGAATTTAAGGCTGGACATGGAAATATTATAGAAGTTAAAATTACTTCTGATAACATATGTAGTGTACGAGATTATGCACAGGGCTTTTTAATTAATCATTATAGAGAAGATGGAAAAACAATTCTGCAAGCCGCATTTGATACTTTAAATACTTCTGGTAAATTTACAGATGATGGCGTGTATGAAGGTACAGCGCTGGGACTAAACGGAATTGGAAGTAAGCTTACTAACTTTTTAAGTCATTGGTTAAAGGTTGTTAGTTATAGAGATGGAAAATTTGAAGAAGTAAATTTTGAAGAAGGTGTCTTTAAGAGTAGGCAGACTGGAAATACAAAAGAGAAGTCTGGAACTTATGTGGAATGGCAACCAAGTGAAGAATTTTTTCATTCAAATAAAGTAGAAATAAACAAAATTAAAGAGTTATTTAACACTCTTGTTTGTTTATGTTCTGGATTAACAATTAAATTATCGACTCCAGAAGAAGAAATTACTTATTATTCTAAAAATGGATTGAATGATCTTGTTGATAAAAAAGTAAAAGATAATGAGTTAATTAACCATAGAATGCATATGGAATTTGAGAATGGTAGAAACAAGCTTGATATGATAATTACATATACTTCAAACTATTCTTTAAATATGATTCCTTATGTTAATACCGGTGAAACAGATGCGGGTCCGCACATAACTCAGATTAAAACTATTTTAACAAGAGAGTTTAATAAATTCTTTAAAGAAAAGAAATGGTTAAAAGATAAAGATAGTAATTTTTCTGGCGATGACATTCAAGAGGGATTATTAATTGCTTTTAATATTACTGCGCCAAATGTATCTTATGATGCTCAAACAAAAACTCGTATTGTAAAATTAGATATGACTCCATTTACAACAGCAATTACAGAAAATATTCAGAATTGGTTTCAGTCTAATGAAAAAGAAATCAAATTAATATTTGATAAAGCATCAAGCGCACGAAAAGCCAGAGATGCCGCAAAGAAAGCTAAAGAAAAGATAAGAGAAGGAAATAAAGCTAAAGGACTTAAAGCTAAAATGAAATTAAGCAAAAAGTTCGTAGATTGTATTTCTAAAAATCCTTCAGAAAGGAATCTTCTATTGGTAGAAGGTGATTCGGCTGGAAGTGCGGCTATTGAGGCAAGAAATACCCAAACTGATTGTATATATATGTTAAGGGGAAAAATTATAAGTCCTTTAAAAACAGCTATAGATAAAATTATTTCTAACCAAGAGATGTCTGATATAATTCAGGTTATTGGTGCGGGATTCGGTAAAGAGTTTGATGTAAATAAAATGAATTTTGATAAGATTGTAATTACCTCGGATGCTAAGAGAATGAAATTGGCTGTGTAATACTTTTCAAGCTTACCACTTGGGTAACTTTATATAAACCATCTGAGTCATTTTTAAATGAGATATAGATGGAATTAATATAAAGTTGCTAACGGGGAAACCTGACCAGATAGTGCTGAAGGCAATCCCGTGGCAAACATTATTTAATTCCTTATTATTATTATTAAAAGGAGAAAATATAATGATAGGAATTTATAAAATTACCAACAAAAATACAGGTAAGGTTTATATCGGGCAATCTGATAATATTGAAAGAAGATTAAGCGAACATAAACAAAAAAGAACTCAAACAATAGATAATTATATCAATGTTTTGGGCGTAGAAAATTTTGATTTTGAAATTTTGGAAGAATGTAAGAAAGAAGATTTAGATTTAAAAGAAAAAGAATATATTAAAAAATATAATTCTCAAATTGATGGATATAATATTCAATCTGGTGGGTATAATAATTCTCAAGGTGAAAGTAATGGAAGGGCGCGTTTAACTGAGGAAGATGTTATCTTTATTAGAACGGCTTATCAAAACCATGAATCGCCAAAAGAAATTTTTGAGAAATACTTTTCAGAAAAAATAACAAAAAGTAGTTTTCAGAGTGTTTGGCAAGGAAGAGCTTGGGCAAATATTATGCCAGAGGTTTATACGGAAGAAAATAAGAAATATTATATTTCTGAACAACAAAAAACAAAATCTTCTCTCTCAAAAGAAGAAGTTCTCTTATATAGACAATATTATGTTGATCATACAAGAGAAGAAGTTTATCAAAAGATGTTATCTGATAAAGGAGATATTTTGAAAAAAACTACTTTTTTTAAAATATTAACAGGTGATGTCAGAGATAATAGTGTTTATAAAGAAGTTCCAATTTATAAAAAATCAAAAAAGCGTTGGGAATTAAATAATGAAGCTGTATCGACTATCCCCGGATCGGGGGAGTAGGGCTACTATTGGTACGTAGTTCGAAATGGTATCCTTAGTTTTATAAACTAAGTAAGATATAGTCAGGTCTTATAGAAATATAAGAGTAACCGGATTCCGATGGCGCAGACATAGAACTCCTTCTCATGACTTTCTTCTTTACCTATATGCGACCTTTAGTTGAGGCAGGCAAGTTATATAGAGCCGTAACTCCTCTATATATAATTAAACAAGGTAAACAAGAACATTATATTTATACAGAAGAAGAATATTCTAACTGGAAGAAAACTAATGGAAATCCATCTGAGGTCCTTAGAGCGAAAGGGTACGAGGTAGTCTGGCCCTTATCTACTTTTCCGTTTATCAGCGGGGTTAGAATCTAAATTCTAGCTAACGAGGTAGTCTAAGTTTTAATTTTACAAAAAACTTGGTTAACCCAGTTTTATATATTTAAATTATTTTTTAATATATATTGTAAAATTAAAATATGATAATCTCGTGGGAAGAAGGAGGATTTAGCCATGAGCATAGGTATTTATAAATATGAAAATAAAATTAATGGAAAAATTTATATTGGTTTAAGTACAAATATAGAAAACCGATATAAACAGCGTTTATATGATGCAGAACATTTAGAAGAACGAAGATGTAGTGGAATTGATTATGCCATAAAAAAATATGGTATTGAAAATTTTGAGTTTCAGATTATTGAAGAATGTCCATCAGAAAAATTAGACGAGAGAGAAAAATATTGGATTAATTTCTATGATTCTTATAATAATGGTTATAATAGAACTATAGGTGGTAGCAGTTTAAAAGGAGAAAATCACCCAAGAGCTATTTTAACAGAAAAAGAAGTATGGGATATTAGAGAACAATATGGGCAAGGTATAAAAAGAAGTGTTGTCTTTGCTCCATATTTAGAAAAAGGTATTTCAGAAAGGTGTTTAATAAAAGTCTGGAATTGTGAAACTTGGACAGACATACACACTGACGTATATACTGAAGAAAATAAATTAATTCATAAAAAACAAACTGGACATTCTCAAGATCAAATAGGATTAAGCAGTTTAGATAGAGCTATTAAACAGCCAGAAATAGATGCTATGTGTAGAGATTTTGAAAATGGATTATCCATTAACGCAATAGCTAAAAAATATAAAAGAGATAATGGAACTGTTAAAAGATATATCAATAATCCTCATGAAATAACAAAAATTTCATATAGAGGAAGAACTGTTCAAAATGTAGAAACTCAACAAATTTTTTACTCAATTAGTTCAGCTGCGAAATGGGCTGGTTGTGGAGCTTCTACTTTAACAAGACATCTATCGTCAGATAAAATAGCTGGAAAAATTCCAAATACAGACATTGATGCTCATTGGCTAGAACTTTCTTAACCTGTATCGACTATCCTCTTTGTCGAGGAGTACACTTGTTATTGATACACAAGTGGAAAAGGTAGACAGAATTTTTTATTCTGAAGAAATAGTCAGCACTTATGGAAACATAAGATTATTGTGTAGGCGAATTAGACGCACCAACCTTACATAAGGTATGCTTTGAGCAGCAGAGATTTAAAAGAATTACAGTTTCAGATATAGAAAAAACAGTTAATTTACTTGAAATTTTACAAGGTAAAGCAGTTGAGCCAAGAAAAAAATATATTTATGATAATGCAGAACATCTTGGATTTAATTTTGATTAAGGAGTGTTTGAATGAGTTTAATTACAGAAAATGATATATTAAATGAAGCAAAAGATTGCTTTTTAACTTATGCGTCAGAAGTATTAACAGATAGAGCAATACCCGCGGCGGAAGATGGTTTGTTGTCAGCTCAAAGAAAAATTCTTTGGACTATGATGGATTATTTAAAAATGACATCAAAAGGTAAAACGAAAAAATGTCAAGGTATTGTCGGTTCAACCCTCGCCACAAGTTACTTTCACGGAGACCAGTCTTGTTATGGTGTTTTATGCAAGTTATCCCAACCTTATTTGATGCGTTATCCGCTGATTATTGGACAAGGTTCTTTAGGTACACAAGCAGATAATGATTTAGTAGCTTCCCCAAGATATACTGAAGCAAAGCCTTCTCCTTATGCTGAATTAATGATGGAGGATTTTAAAAAAAATGTCGTTCCATTAAAAGAAACCTATAATGGAGAATTTATGGAACCCGTAGTATTACCATCTTTATTCCCGAATGCAATTTGTAATGGCAGACAAGCAATAGGCATTTCCATGTCACATTCCACACCTCCGCACAATCTGGGAGAAGTCTGTGATGCTATCGTAGCTTATCTGAATAATAATAATTTAACAATAGATGAATTACTTGATATTATGCCGGGTCCAGATTTTCCTCTCTCAAACACTATAATAAACAAGAAAGATGTGCGGGCTGCTTATGCTACAGGACGCTCTGTAGTATCTTTAAAAGTTCGTGGAGAATACGAAATAAAAGGACAGAATTTAATTTTTACAACTATTCCATATAGAGCTTATCGTAATAAAATAAAAGAACAAATAGAAAAGAATATTGATGAATTAGAAAAGTATATAGAAGACTTTGATGATGAATCTAATTTAGGACAAAATAGATTAGTCTTTAAATGTAAAAAAGATGCTGCACCGGCCGCAGTTGCAGAAAAGCTATTTGCTTTAACTGACTTACAGACTACTGTTTCTTATAATATGAATTATGTAGTTAATGGCACACCTAAAATGTGTTCTATGTTAGATTTAATAAAAGAATATTGTATTCATCAAGAGAATATAATAGTTAAAATTGCACAGAATGATAAAGAAAAGGCAGAAGCTCGTAAACATATAATAGAAGGTTTATTAATTATTCTTGATGATGTTGATACTGCTATTCAAATTATTAGAAATTCAGATAATAGAAAAGAAGCTGAACAAGCTTTAATTAAAAAATATAATATATCTGAAATACAAAGTAAAGCTGTTCTTGATATGAAATTAGCTCGTTTAACAAAATTAGATAGAGATGATTTATTAAATGAATTAAATGAGAAAATTAATATCATTGCTGATTGTGATAAGTTAATAAATGATAAATCTTATAGAGATAGTAAGCTTATTACAAAAGTAACAGAAATGAAGAAAAAATATGCGGATGCCAGAAGAACTACTTTATTACAAATAGATATTCCAAAGGAAGAAAAAGAGAGTAGTATTATACCCGAAGATTGTATAGTTACTATTACAAAAAGTGGTTTTATAAAAAGAGTTCCTGCAAAAAATATTAAGGTTCAAAAAGCAAATGGAAAAGGAATAAAAAGTTCAGAAGATATAGTTTTAAATACTATTTCTACTAACACTATAGATACACTTATGATTTTTACAGACATAGGTAAAATGTATAGAATTAGTGTAAATGATATTCCAGAATGTACAAACGCCGCAAAAGGAACTCCTATAAGTAATATCATTACTCTTGAAAATAAAGAAAATGTTATAGCAATAACTTCTCTATACAAGAATACTAATGCAGAATATGCAATATTTATTACTAAGAATGGTATGTTTAAGAAAACCTGCTTAGAAGAATATATTGGTGGAAAGAAAAAGTCTGGTATAACAGCAATTAAATTTAAAGATGATGATACTCTTGCTAATGTAACTTTTGTAAAAGATGAAGATTTTCTTATTGTTACAAAAAAAGGTATGATTATACATATAGAAAGTAAATCAATTAACGCAATAGGAAGAAATACAATAGGAGTAAAAGCTATAAAATTAAGTGAAGATGATGAAGTATTAATTGGATTACCTATTCATAAATTTTCTGACTCATTATTTTTAATATCTAACGATGGATTGGGTAAAAAAATTAAATTATCAGAGTTCCCTGTTCAGATTAAAGGCGGAAAAGGATTGTCTGGATACAGAGTTAATAATACAACTGGAGAAGTTGTCGGCGCAGCTTTAATATCTAATAATGATAATTTATATTTAATAGGTAGACCTAATTCAATATGCATTTCCGCACAAGATATACCAGAAAGTTCAAGAACTGCTCTTGGTAATATTATGATAAAAGATAGTAAAGTATATTCAATAGTTAAAATATAAAGAGGAATTTCTTCCTCTTTATTTTTTTAAAATTTTTTGATATAATATTTATAGAAAAATTAAGGAGTATATTTATGTTATTTATAAAATTATTTTGCTTTTTTTTGATTAGCAAAGATTTCTGTTGGTATATCTATGATTGTTTGAGTCAGAAAATGTACACTAATCTTTTAGATTCAATTATAAGTATTATAGGTATATTAGGAAGATTTTTTATATTATATTGCTTATTTACTGATTGGTTATTTATTTAAGGAGGATATATGTTTTTTCATAGACAATATAAACGAAGATATATATTTTCAAATTTAAAGCGTTACTTTAAAGAAATAAAATGGGGTTTTCAAAGAATTAAAAGAGGTTATTGTGACCCAGACTGGTGGGATATTGATGTATGGTTTTTTCAGAATTTAGAAGGGCTTTTATCTAATTTAGCTAAAAATACAATTAGTTATCCTTCAACTTGTAGTTCTCATGAGGCATGGATAGAAGAATTAAATAGTATGGTTGAAAAATTACACATTTTTAATAACTATTCATATGAAGATTTTCAATCTCGTTATGAATTAGGACAAGAAATTTTAGAATGGTTTTCAAGAAGGTGTTTTGATTTATGGGATTAAATTTTACCGCGGAAAATATTAATTATTTAGTTCAACTATTAGATGAATCTATTGAAATATCTTATTTTTCAGATGACTCAAAATTTATAAGAAGATTATGTATTCCTTATTCTATTTTAAAAAGTGATTTTAAATGTAAAACAGTGCAAAATGCTATTAATGATTTTAAGGAGTGATTTATAATGGATACAGGAGAAAGATTTATAAAACATTGTAGAGATGTTTTTGACCTTTACCCAGCAAATAATATCTTTGGTATTTTTTTGCAAGGAAGTCAAAATTATAATCTTGACAATGAAAAATCAGATGTTGATACAAAAGCCATTTTACTTCCTTCTTTTGAAGAAATTGTATTAAATAAAAAGCCAATAAGTTATACTCATATTCGTGATAATAATGAACATATTGATTTTAAGGATATTCGATTATATATAGAATGTCTTAGAAAACAAAATCCTAACTTTTTGGAAATTTTATTTACTAAATATTATTATGTAAATCCAATTTATAAAGATTTATGGAATAAGCTTATTCTATTTAGAGAAGAAATTGCAAGATATGATATTTCAAAAGGATTAAAAGCATTACGGGGATTTACAGAAGATAAATTTCATGCTTTATCTCACCCTTATCCTTCAAAGCTTGAAGTATTAGATAAGTATGGTTATGACCCAAAGCAACTTCATCATCTAATGAGAATTTATTTTTTCATACAAGATTATTTGGCGGGAAAGTTGTATGCTGAATGTTTAATTCCTACTGAACATTTAGAATATTTACAAGATTTAAAAAGAGGTATTTTAACTCTTGATGAAGCAAATAATTTAGCAATTCAGACAAGAGAAAAAATAATTGATATTGTTACAGAAGCTTTGAATAATAATGATTTTGCACCAAATCCTGAAATAGATATATTATTTAATGAAGTAGCTACAGAGAGCATTTGCCGCAATCTTAAAAGCGAATTATATTGAATTTTTTAAAAAATTATTATATAATAATTATAGTAAATAAAGAAAAGGAGAAAATTAATGTCAACAAGAGAAAGAATTGATTATTTAGTTAATAAATTAAATAAATGGACTCTCTCATACGATTTAGGAAATCCAGAAGTTTCTGATAAAGAATGGGATAATTTCTACTTTGAATTATTAGAACTTGAAAGACAGAATCCTGAATTGATTCGTTCTGATTCTCCTACTCAGTCTATTTACTCAGCTAAAATAACAAAGTTAAACAAAGTAACTCACTGTGAACCACCTATGCGGTCTTTAGCAAAAACTAAAGATATACGAGAAGTTTATGATTATTTTTCTGATGTCGCAGAAGAAGATATTATTTGTAGTTATAAACTTGATGGTTTATCTTGTAGATTGACTTATGATAAGGGCAGATTAGTAAGAGCAGAAACAAGAGGAAATGGTGAAGTTGGAGAAGATATTACTCATAACGCATTTGTTATTGATAATATTCCAAAGCAAATAAATAGAACACAACTTACTATTATTGATGGTGAAATTATCTGTACATTATCTAATTTTAAGCCTTTTTCACAAATCTATAAAAATCCAAGAAATTTTGCGGCAGGTAGCATTCGTCTATTAGATGCCGCAGAGTGTAAAAAAAGAAATTTATCTTTTATTGCTTGGAAATGGGTGAATACAGACTATAACTCTTTTACTGCAAGTTTAATAGCATTAGATACTTTTGGCTTTACTGTTGTTCCATATTTTACTGTATATAATAGAGATAAGAGTGATGAATTTATTAACATTATGAGAAATAATGTTAAACAATCTGACTATCCAATAGATGGACTGGTATTTACTTATGACGATATAGAGTTAGGTAAAAGTAAAGGTTTTACTGTTCATCATGCGAATGATTCATTAGCTTTTAAATTTTATGATGAATCAGAAATCTCAACTTTATTAAATATTGAGTGGAGTATGGGTAAAACTGGTGTATTAACTCCAGTTGCAATATTTGTTCCTATTGAACTCGAAGGAACAGAAGTTTCAAGAGCAAGTTTGCATAACCTTAACATAATGAGTGATTTATGTCCTAATGGTTGGTATAAGGGAGCAAAAGTGGAAATTATAAAAGCTAATCAAATAATTCCACAAATTGTAAATGTAGAACTCCCTAATATTATTGATAGTGATATAGCATTAGAACCTCCAGTACTATGTCCAATTTGCGGATACCCAACAGCCATTGAAAATACTAATAATAGTTTAGTATTGAAGTGTAATAATCCTAAATGCGAAGGTAAATTTTTAAATCAGTTAAATCATTTTTGTGGTAAAAAAGGTCTTGATATAAAAGGACTTTCAATTGCTACTTTAGAAAAATTAATTGATTGGAAATGGATAAATGATTTTACAGATATATTTAATTTATCAAACTATCGTTCAGAATGGGTAAAAAAGTCTGGATTTGGAGTAGCTTCAGTAGATAAAATACTTGCTGCAATAGAAGAAAAGAAAAATAATTGTAATTTAGCTTCTTTTATTTCAGCATTAAGTATATCTTTAATTGGATCTACATATGCTAAAAAATTAGCGGAAGAGTTTAAAACTTGGAATAATTTTTATAATAGTGTAATAAATAAATTTGATTTTACATCTTTAGATGGTTTTGGCGAAGAAATGAATAATGCAATATTAAACTTTGATTATTCTATTGCTGAAAAATTATCTCAAATTATTAATATTAACGAATATGTTGATAAGAAAAAAGATAATAGATGTGATGGTTTAATTTTTGTTATTACTGGAAAACTAGGTCATCATTATAAAAATAGAGATGAACTTAAAAAAGTTATAGAAAATGCGGGCGGCAAGGTTACTTCCGCAGTATCTTCTAAAACAGATTATCTTATTAATAATGATATTAAAAGTAATTCTGAAAAAAATGTTACTGCACAGAGATTAAATGTACCTATTTTAACAGAGGAAGAATTTTTTAATTTGTTTAATTAAAAAAGTTTGGGCAAATGAAGAAAAAAGAATTAAAGAATTTAGCAAAGAAAATTGCTACTCTTGAAAAAGAGATAGAAAATGGAAATAACATAAAAGAGAATCAAGAAGAAATAATGAGATTAATGAGTAAATGCTCTTTTATGGACTTAATGACATTAGAAGAATATATCTCAAAATTTTTGACTTTATAAAAATTTTTTGATATAATATATAAGTAATAAGGAATTAATAATTCCTATTAAAAAAATATTTTAGATTTATAAGGAGAAAAACGATATGAAGGCTAATTCTATTACAGTATTTAATTTTATTAAGGACAATGACGGAAAGAATTTTACAGCAGCAGACATTGCAGATGCAACTGGTCTTAGTGCAAAGAGTGTAAATGGTATAATCACTAAGGGTCTCCAGTACAAGGATGACGAAGGTAATGTAGTACCCCTTGCTGAAAGAATCCCTGCTGAGATTGAACTTGCTGATGGTACACATAAGGCAGTTAAGTTTATTAGACTTACTGAAGCTGGCAAGGTTTATACACCAGTTGAAGACTAATTAAAAAATATTAATAGGGGTAAATTTTTACCCCTATTTATTTATATGTGGTAATAGCTATGGAAATTATAATAACTATTAGTATTAGTATACTGATTATTACTGTTTTAATTATAATATTAATTAAAACATTAAAATCAGATAAAAAAATCAAAGATAAATTTGGTACTATTCAAGAACTTTTAAATCAAGAGGATAGTATTAAAGAACAAATAAATTTATCTTTGAAAGAACAAGATAATATAGATAACAATATTACTTCTTTATTATTAAAACAATCCGAATTAAATTATCAAATTGAAAATCAAAAAACAAAATTTGAAGTTTATGAAGAAAAAAGGATTGCTTTAGATGATAGCTTCCGCAATTATTGTGATATATTAGATATTGATTATTCTAATAAGGAAAAAGAATATGATGAAAAAATATATCAGTTACAAGATAAGCATAGAATAACAGAAGAACAAATTGAATTAAAAAAACAAGAGCTTGATTCTCTTGTTAAAAAACATAGCTTAGCTATTGAAATATTAAATAAAGAAAAAACAAAGCAAGAGAAAAAAGAATATAATTGTTTAAAAATATCAGAATCAGATGAATCTGATATAATTCAATTAGAAGATGTTAGAAAAAAATTATCAAAACCTTGTAAAAGAATTTTAAGTATGCTTATTTGGGAACATTGGTTTCAAAAGCAATTAACTCTATTGTGTAATAACACTATTGGAACAAATAAAACTTGCGGCATATATAAAATAACAAATATATGTACAGATGAATGTTATATTGGACAGTCTGTTGATATAGCGGCAAGATTTAAACAACACGCAAAATGCGGATTGGGAATAGATACACCTGAAAACAATAAACTATATAAAGCTATGCAAGAATATGGGTTATGGAATTTTTCTTGGGATATTATAGAAATTTGTTCTGCTTCAGAATTAAATGAAAAAGAAAGATTTTATATAGAATTATTTAATTCTTATAATTACGGTTATAATTCAACAAAAGGTAATAAAACTTAATTTGATTTCATAAAAAAATAATGTTATAATATTTATAGAATTAAAAAGGAGAAAAAAATAATGATAAAAGATTTTTTAACCAATTGGCAAAAGAATAGAAGTTCTGTAAGGGATTTTAATTCTGTTATGGAATTATCAAGTTGCACAAATAGAGAATATTATATTAATGATATCACTCCCGAAGTTGCGGATAGCGCAGATGCCTATATTAGATT
Organism: Bacilli bacterium; assembly: GCA_016297695.1. Taxonomy (GTDB): domain Bacteria; phylum Bacillota_I; class Bacilli_A; order RF39; family UBA660; genus RUG14121. The sequence goes on along the minus strand of JAEDGC010000001.1, from coordinate 3,804 downwards.
TTGGAATAGACTTGATGATGAAAATCAGACACCTATTGAATTAAGAGAACCTATTAAGCTTTATATTGATTCAAGTGGAGGAGATTTGGTTGCCGCATATGCTATTATAGATTCAATATCTCTATCAAGAACTCCAATTATAACTATAAATACAGCTCAGGCTTATTCATCTGGCTTCCTTATTTTTATTGCTGGACACGAAAGAATAGCTTATCCGCAGTCAAGTTTTTTATTCCACGAGGGAAAGATTGCTGTTGGATATGAAGATGCTCATAAGTTTGCAAATATGGCTGAATTTTATAATATTCAGTTAGATTATATGAAAAATATAGTTCTTAAATATACTAAGATTAATATTGATGAATATGAAAAACTAAAGAAAGATGATACTTGGTTCACCGCACAGAAAGCTTTAGAAAAAGGTATTTGTGATGAAATTGCTAATAGATTTATATAAGAGGTAAAAAATGAGTAAGCAAAGATTTATTAAAGAAGTTGAATTATTTAAAGATAAGCTTTCTCCCGAAGCATTAAAATTTTTTGAAGATTTTAAAGATAAAACTCCAACAGGATTAACTGAATTGAATATAGAAATTCTATGTTATATGAGAGAAAATGAATCTAAATTTGGAAATTGTTTTACTTCTAAAATTATAGGAGAAGGTCTTAATACAGCTCCCAAGAGAGTGTCTGGTTCTCTAAGAAAGCTATTGAATTTATGCCTTATAGAGAAAAATGGTTCTGCGCCAGTGCAATATGGTTTAACAGCAGATGGTAGAGCATATAGGATTGACAAGAATTAAAAATTATGTTATAATATTTATAGAATTAATAAAGGAGAAAAAAATAATATGAAAAATATGATTAATGAAGAAATTATTCAGGGAAGAGTATTTTCTTGTGATTTAGCAGAAAAAGTAGTTAAGAATGAAAAGTCAAATGATTTTGGAAAGAATTATATTAATGGTAAGCTTAATATAGCTATTGATGAAGATGGATTGAATGTTATTCCTGTTGATTTTATTTATGTTAAGCCTGAAACAGCAAAGGGCAATCCTAATAGAACATATGCCGCATTAAAGCAGATTATGAATGGTAAGACTTGGGAGACAGATGGAAAAGATGAAGCTCTCAAAGTTAAGGTAACAGCTTCTCTTGGTGTTAATGATTTTGTATCAAGAAATGATAACAAGATTGTTTCTGCAAAAGTAAATAGCGGAAGTTTTGTTAATATTATATCATCACTTCCTTCTGTTGAGTCAAATGAAAGAAATAAGTTTACAGTAGATATTCTTATTACAAAGACAACTCGTATTGAAGCAGATCCTGAAAAGCATATTGATAAGGATTATATGAAGATTCATGGAGCGGTATTTGATTTTAGAAAGACTTTAATGCCAGTAGATTTGATTGTTAGAAATGAAAATGGTATTGACTCTTTTGAATCTATGGATATATCTAATTCAAACCCAGTATTTTTAAAGGTTTGGGGTCAGATAAACTGTGAAACTAAGGAAATAGTTAAGGAAGAAGAATCCTCTTGGGGTGAAAACTGTGTCACTACATTTACAAGTAGTTCTAAAGAATGGGTTGTTACTGGTGTGTCAGCTCTTCCATATGAGTTTGGTGATGAAGCAGTTCTTACAGTAGAAGAATTAACAAAACTTACTCAGGATAGAGAAATTCATTTAGCAGAAGTTCAGAAGAATCACGAAGAATGGGTAAATAAGAATAATCTTAATAATATTGTTCCTAAGTCAATTGATGACGTCCCCGAAATATCAGTATCAGCAGCTACAGAGTTTAAGTTTTAATGGAGGTAAATAAATGGCTATAAATTTACTCGCACTTGAACCTCATAAGGTTAGCAGAGATTTAAGTGGATATATTACATATATATATGGAGAAGGTAAGACTAGGTAGTTACTGGTCTCTTGATATGTGAATATCAAGCAAACATTGTAGTAAAAACGGGAACCCTAAACCAATTTGGCAAGGGAATCCGAACGGAAGTTAATCTGTAATAGGATTAACACGTGCAACGCGTGGTTTTGAAACTAAATAAGGAGTGTGTATCGCATATGATAACCCAAGAAAATAAATTGTCGATAGTAAAATTATATAATGAAGGAAGTTCATTATCAGAATTATCAAGATTATTTGCTATTGATACAACAGTTATAAAATCAATTTTATGTGAATATAATATTCATATAAGGACAAGAGGGGAACAAACTCGCTTAACAAATATGAAGAGAAGTAAGTCTGTTGATAATTTTTATTTCTCGAACATAGACACAGTAAATAAAGCGTGGATGTTAGGCTTTCTTGCCGCAGATGGCAGTATAGCAAAAGAAAGAAATACAATCTCGATTTCATTAAGTAGAGTAGATAGAGAAATTTTGGAAAAAATAAAAAAAGAAATAAAAATAGAAAGAACTATCCGTGATAGTGAAACTAATAATGGATTTTTAATGTCAAGATTAGAGTGGTCAAGTTTACAACAAAAAATAGATCTAAGTAAATATGATATAGTGAATAAGAAGACTTATTTACCAATTCATTTGCCACAATTTAATAATGATAATCTAACATTAGCTTACATTTTAGGATATTTTGATGGAGATGGCTCTATTACTATCAATAATAATAAGTATTTAAGATTTAGGATATGCTCTCATAGAAATGAAATTTTGCAAGATATAGCTGATTTTATTGAAAAAAAATATAAAGCAACCTATTCTTTAAATCAAGATAAAAGAAAACTATATGAATTAAGTGTTTCTACTACTTATGCTATACCTTTATTAAATGACTGTTATAATTTAAATTCTATCCATCTTGATAGAAAATATCAAAAATATTTAGAATATAAAAGAAACCAAGAGACTACAACATCCATGTAATTGGGATGAGAGGGTACGCTGAACTTATAGGAAACTATAAGAGGTAAAGGATAAAAAGCCTTTACGATAACAAATGGGTAAAACTACTCTCGCTACAAGAGCCGGTGGTCCGTTGCTTTTAGCCTTTGAAAGAGGATATAATGCTCTTCCAGGTGTTATAGCTCAAGATATTACTTCTTGGTCTGAAGTTAGAGCTGTTCTGAGAGAACTAAAGAAGCCAGAAGTAAAAGAAAAATTTAAAACTATAATAGTAGATACTGTAGATATTGCTGGCACACTTTGTGAAAAGTATATATGTGCTCAGAATGATGTAGATAAAATAGGAGATATTCCTTACGGCGGCGGTTGGACTTTAATGAAGAAAGAGTTTGAAGAAGTCTTCCGCACTATGACTCAGTTGGGATATGCCGTGTTTTTCATTTCCCATTGTAAAGATAAAGTTTTTAAAACAGAAGAGGGTATAGAATATAATCAAGTAATTCCTTCTTGCCCAAGTTCATTTAACAATATTGCTAAAGATATGGCTGATATTTATGCTTATGCTAAAAAGTATAAGGATAAAGAAACTGGTACTGCTAAAGTAAAGTTAATTCTAAGATCAGTAGATAATAGTGTAGATACTGGTTCTCGTTTTAAGTATATAGATCCAGAAGTTCCAATGGACTATAATGCTCTCGTAGAAGCCTTAAATAAAGCAATAGATGTTGAAGCAAAGATGTATGATAACAAATATGTTACAGATGAAAGAAATGTTGAGTCTGTTAAGAAAGAACTTGATTATGATAGTTTGATAGCGGAATTTTCAGACATCACAATGAAACTTATGACAAAAGACGCTCCTTCCTATGGACCAAAGATTACTTATATTGTTGAGAAGTATCTTGGAAAGGGTAAGAAA
>JAEDGC010000035.1 GCA_016297695.1 Bacilli bacterium | reverse complement strand
ACTATAGGCAATACTTTCATCTTTTAATATTACTGCATTTGCCCATCTTTTATTTTCATAGCTATACCATTCTTCTTCTATATTTGCTTTTGTTACTGTTCCATCATTTGCTATATTTACTGGTACTAGATTATTTTTTAATACGGGATCTGCTCCATTTAAAAGGCTTTCTGTATAAGCTTTAAAATTTATATTACATTTTACTTTTGCAATATCATATAATTCATCTATTGCTCCTGATACCGTATTTGATGAACCTCCGCTTGTTGTATTATCATAATATACAATGCTACTTGCTAATTGATTGGATGCTATAACTCCAAGTGTCCCAAATACTATTCCACCTAATATAAATCCAATTATTAATTTTATATTCTCTTTTATTTTTCTCAAATCGATTCACTTCCTACTAGTTTATTCTATATTACCAGTATACCCCTCCCCCCGAGGCTATTGTCAAGAGAAAATATAGCTTTTTTTCCAATGTTTGTAATAAAATTCACATGATTGGTGTAAAGTTAAAGAAGACCAAATTTTTTTATCTATTCACAATAATTCATATTCTTTAGCTAATATTCTTTTATCACTACAATATTGCATTATAAACTTATTATTTTTTCTAACAATGATAACTCCAATTGTTTTATCTTGGTTTAATGCTTTTAGATTTTTATCTATATAGTTCATATATGTTTGAATCTGTCCTATATCATCAATATATTTTATAATTAAAACTTCTCTATAATGACTCCAATTTAATTGGTGACACAGTGTGGCACCTTTTTGAATTAACAAATAAAATTACCTCATTCTCTTTAAATTAGTAATGTTATACTTTTTATCCACTTCTTTAATCAACTTAGTAGAATAATTTTTTATCAATCCATCACCGTATTTAGCTCTTTTTTCTCCTCCTTGTGCTTCTATAAGTAATTTACCAACATTGTAATAAGTATTTAAATCACTTTTATTCTTAGAATAATCTTTTACTCTCTTAGTTATTTCATTATTTATTAGTTCATTTATTATTTCATTGTAATAATTCATAATATTGGTCCTCCTACTAGTTATATTACCGATAAATAGTCGATTTCCTTTTTTTATAGAAAAGAAAATAAAAAAAGATAACATTTTGTTATCTCAATTTTCTTTATTCACTAAATATATATGGATTATCAATAGTACCATTGCCTGTTATATTTAAAGTCGGCTTAATATTTATTACCGGCCTTATAGAATTTGAATTGCTTGAAACATTAGCCTCAATTACTGAACCATTATCAGATATTTTCCATACAAATTTATCATTTGAATAAGAATTAACTCCAGCTGGTGATAATGTCCAAGTATTTTTATTTATTCCACTAACTAAATAATTAGAATTATTATAAAAGCTTGTATATGATAAGCCAGCCATTACTGCCTCATCGTATGATATTAAACCAATTTTCAAATTATTCATTTGGTTGCACTTTGAAGTTGGAGTATATTCATTATAATTAACATTTGTATCACTTATCTTATAAATATCATTTTTAACCGCATGAAGTTCAGTACAAAAATTTCCTTCAATTAATAAATTATCAACATTTTTTAAATTATTATTGTAATAATTATCTAATTCTTGTTTTAAATTCGAATTTATATAATCATAAGCATTATCTATTTTACTATCAAAATTATATTGATAATTGACATCTACATTAGTATCTTTTATTATTCTAATACTTCCATCTTCATTAATTCTTATAATTCTATATAAATCATTATTTAATAATACATAATTATTTTTTACATTTCCTTTAAAATAATATACTGAATTTCCAGTATCATTATTTTTTTCTTCTAATAATCCATCTATTTCACCATTAGTATTAATCGGATTAAATGCGAGTAAATAATTAGATGCTGTTTTAATAGAATCATTTATTTTTAAAGAATCAATATTTAAAACAGCTTGAAATTTTTTTGAATCAACATTATTTTCATTTAAAATTTCAAATTTTAAAGTATATTCTTTAATTTCACCAGAATCCAAATTTACATTCAATTTTATATAGCTATTACTTCCTGTTTTTGGAGCAATAGTTTTACTAACAGAAATTTTATCTTTTTCATAAAGTTCATATACCAAATCAGATTCAAAATCATTTTCTATATTATTAAGCAATAAATTAAATGTTGTTTGTTTATCACTTAAATTTTCTACGTTAAATTTTAATTCATTTTCTTTATTTATATCATATATTATGTTTTTATCTTCTATATTAAGATTAATTATGTCAGATAGTATTACAGTCTCATTGTTTCCTACATACTTAATATTAGCAATATAATAAGAATAGTCAATACCAATGATTATTGCCATACCAAGAAGTATTCCATCAATTATTAGTAATATTTTTCTTAACATAATATCACCTTCTTACCTTATAAAACCATTATAGTTTAATTTTAATAATTTATGCAATAAAAAAAGCTTACAAATGTAAACTTTTTCGTCAATTAACAACCACTATCTTCATTACAAGCAGAATCTGATATTTTTAAAAACATACTGCTATAAATATTGAATAATTCTTCTTTTTGTTCCTTTGTTAATTCAGCATATCCATTACCTGCTTGAATATGTGATTCAACAGTATTCATATGATAATCAACAATTTTACCATTTTTAACAACTACTACAGTCGGAACATATAATCTTTTTTCATTAGTATTTATCTTATTGCCTAATGCGTCTTCTACATAATAATCATCTAAAATAGATTTAAGGGCTTTTAATATTTTTTTATAATTTTTTGTACCTTCTTTTTCAACAACAATTTCACCAGAGTCATTAACACTTAATGAATCTCTTATATCAATAACATTTAAATAATAAATCTTATCTAATCCAACGGAATCTGCAGCACTTACTAGTGGTGTTATAGCATTACGACACCATGGACATGTAGGAAATCCAAAGTAAATAACTCCCGTTTTATCTTTTAAAATATCTAAAACTTCTTCTTCAGTTGAATATACAACTGGATTATCTACATCAATATTAACTGTTGGGTACGTATATCCTTTATCATTAATTACTCCGTTTAATGATTCATATTCTTCTTTAAATTTATTTGTCTTTACTTCAGTATTATTTTGTTTTTTAAAAGCTAAAAATCCAATAACTACTGAAACAATAATTAAAACTCCTATTATTGCAAGTAATACTTTTTGATTTTTTTCCATAATTTTTTCACTCCATTAAGTTAATTTTAAAACATTTATTAAAATATTACAATAATTTTTGTTGTCAAAATCAAAATGATTTGTTATAATAGTTTTGCAATTAAGAAATGGCGATGTAGCTCAGTTGGCTAGAGCAACCGGTTCATACCCGGTAGGTCGTGAGTTCGAATCTCTCCGTCGCTACCAATATAAAAATCACTCGAACTTTAACAGTTCGAGTTTTTTAATTCAATATTATATCATAAAGGATTAGTTTTTTTCTTTAATTTTTTATAATTTTTTTTATTACTTTTTACATTATTAATCAAATTGTAATATGCTAATTTATTCATAGCACCATTCATTATATTTTTATTTATTAAATATTTTAATTCCTTTTCTGAAAATAATCCATATTCAACAAGTTCAGTACCATCTTCACTTTTTTCATCTGTTTTAATGCAATTATTAGCTACTATTATGTATGTCTTTGAATTATCAGTACCAGGAGATGTATATGCCTCATCAACTAGAAACAAATCGTCGCTAACATAACCAGTTTCTTCTTTTAATTCTCTTTTTGCAGTTTCTATTGGATCTTCGTTATTTTCAATATAACCTGATGGAAATTCTGCAATTAATTTATTTTTGATCCTATTTTGAATAGTAATTATATATTCCTTTTCCTGAGTGATAGCAATTAATATCACAGAATTTTTTCCGCCATTTTTAAGAATTTTTTCTTTTCGCACAATATTTTCATTTGGTAATCTATATGTTTCTCTTAAAATTTCAAGAAAGTTACCACTATATAAAGTTTCTTTTTTAATAAATTCACCTTTTGTTTTTTTATATAATTCATTAATTTTTTCTAAAAGTATTTTTTCTTTATATTCTGGACTTCTTAGATAATTTAATTTTTCAATTCTTTCATTTGTTTGAATAACACAATCATATAATGTGGAATTATTAGTGTTTAATAATTCTTCTTTAAATATTTTTTCAACATCATCTATTTTTACATATTCTTTTTTATGAATAATAATGTTACTATTCTCAAATTTCGCAATATTCTTTCTTGAAATATCCTTTGTTCTATAATGTTTATCGAATAAAATTATATACCTTCCACAAATATATGTATCAGGACCACCAAAGCATGGGCCACAGCACTCTTTTGAATAATCACGATAACCATTAAATACATATATTGGATTTTCTAACATTTTTTGATTATTTTGAATTCTATCTAGGCTAATCGCAACATAATCCTGGCATTCGTATAAATTGCGTAAAGTTAGTTTGAATTTGTAGGTTTCTGGATCTATTCCTAAATCTTCCAATATTTTATTTTTTTCTTGTACATATAAATGCTTTAATGAGTTTAAATAATTAGTATTTAAATTAAATTCAATAATTATTTTATTCGCATTTTCTTTTGTTAATTTTGGAATTTCTTTTTTTACTTCTTTATAAAGTTTTTTATACATTTCACTTATTTTATTTTCGTACTCGTTTAGTTTTCTATAATTTGCAAGTTTTTCATATTCAGATAACACTTTATTACTACTAATTTTAGCTATGTTATCAATATAATCTAATTCTTCTTTCTTTAATCTAATAAATTCTTCTTTAACTAATTCATAATTCATAATACCTTTCCTTCCTTTCAATTACATTTTATTACTAATATATTGATAAATAAAATATATTTATGTTATAATGTCGATAAGGAGAACTTATAATGAACATAGATTTAGAATTATATAGAGTTTTTTATACCGTTGCGAAAAATAATCATATGACTAAAGCTAGTGAAGAACTACATATTTCACAACCTGCAATATCACAATCAATAAAGAAACTTGAAGATCAATTAGGTGGAACATTATTTTTAAGAAGCAATAAAGGAATGGAACTAACTGAAGAAGGAAAAATGTTTTATGAATATGTTAAAGGTGCACTAGAGCTTATAAATAATGCTGAAAATGAGTTTACATCTTTTAAAGATTTAACAAAAGGAGAAATAAAAATTGGTTGCTCAACAACTTTAACTAAATTAATTTTAATGGATGCTTTAAAAGAGTTTCATAAAGAATATCCAAATATAAATATTAATATAACGAATAATTTAACAAGTGATTTAATAAACGCTTTAAAATTGGGTAAATTAGATTTTGTAATTTTTAATGAAAGTAATATAAAAGAAACTAATTTACATTTAGAAAAAATAAAAGAATTAAAACAAGGTTTTGTATATAATCCCGAATTTTATAATGATGAGGTTAATAATTTTGAAGAATTAAATAAATTACCACTTATTCTTCAAAAAGAAGAATCTAACAGTAGAAAGTTATTAGATTATATCGCACTACAAAATAGTGTTAAATTAATACCTAAAATGGAAGTTGTAAGTCAAGAATTAATTAGTGAATTTGTTAATATAGGTTTAGGTGTTGGATTTGCTATAATAGATTTAGCAACTAGAAATTATAAAAATTTAAAAGAATTAAAAATTAACAAAAAAATACCAAATATAAATATATACTTGGCTACTAATAAATCTGTTTCATTAACTTTTGCTAGTAAAATGTTTATAAAATATTTAAAAAAATAAAAATATATGGTATTATGTTTGTAGAGATTAGTTATTTATTAACTGATTACTTAGGTTTCGGATATACTATATCATCGTACCATTTGGAAATCTATTCGAACTTTAAATAGGAGACTTGTCAAAAGTCTTTTTTTATGTTACTATGAATATGTCAAGGAAACTTGCATAAAATAAAAAAGGGAACATTCAGTTTCGCTAAATTGAGTGTCTGCCCAATTTAAATTAGTTAGGCACTTATTCTAAGAATGAGTGTCATTTTTTTATTGCTAACACCAATAAGGTAGAGAGTAATAAAATGATAGCAATGAGCTTTAAAACCTTTATTATGAAAGTTTTAGTTTTCATTTTATCAACCTCCTCTCTTTGAAAGATTAGAGGTAGACACTCAACAACTGATATTCCCTAAAGTAATTATACTATGAGTAATTATTTTAAACAAGCAAACTGTTTAAAAACATATAGATTCGTCTAACTTGTTTTTATTTTAATTTTATGATATATTATGATTGTTTTAAATTTATTAAATTGTTGATGAAGGAATGTTATTTTAGGAATACATATAAGTGAGCTTGGTATAGTGTGAACAAGTTATGTTGATAATTAACTCCTACCTTTTGATAGAAATGAAAACATTTCCGGTTAAAGCCGTTATAAAAATTAAGTAAAAATAAGGATGGTACCGTGCTCTGCACTCCTATGGTATTATCCTTTTTTGTTTGGAGGTAAATATGATATATGTTAAACGACCGAGTTCTTCTATTTTTGAATTAGAAATAAGAAAGGACGCAAAAAATGAAATTAAGTAAATTAAATATTAGAAAAATAAGTTTTAATGATATAGATTCCGATTATTCTGCACAAGATATATTAATGAAATTAGGAGAACTATATCAATTTGAAAGTGGTATATATGGATATGGGAATATATGGACTAAATTAGAAAGAAATATTGAAAAAATAATAATTGAAGAATTAGATAAAGCCGATTGTATTCAGGTTGAATTTCCTAAATTACAACCAAGAAGTATTTGGGATAAGTCTAATAGATGGAATCAGTACACAGAAGAGAAAGATATAATGTTTAATATAAAAAATAATTTGGGAGAATATGGACTTGCTCCTACTGCCGAAGAATGTGCAACTATATTTGGATCAAATAGATTATTATCTTATAAACAATTACCAACAACTTATTATCAAATTGGAGAAAAATTTAGAAAAGAGATAAGAACCAGAGGTTATTTATTTAGACCAAGAACTTTTGTTATGATGGATGCATATTCTTTTGATAAAAATGAAGAAGATATGCATGATACATTCAATAAAATGCATGATGTGTATTTAAACATTTTTAATAGAATTGGATTAAATATTATCCCAGTTATTAGTGATGGTGGAACTATGGGAGGAAGAATTTCTGAAGAATTTCAAGCATTAACTAAATTAGGAGAAGATATTATTCTTTATGATGAGAAAACTAATATAGGAATAAATAAAGAAGTATTAGATTTTGAAGATAAAGAAAACTTTATTAATAAATTAAATGGATTATCCTTAAATGATATGAAAGAATACAATTCCGTTGAATTAGGTAACAATTTTGAATTAGGAACTAAATATTCTGAATCAATGAACATGTACTTTCAAGATGAAAATGGTGAAAACAAACCATTTTATATGGGATGTTATGGTATAGGTTTAGGTAGAATTTTAGCAACTTTAATAGAAAATAACGTTATTATTAAAAATAATCAAATAAAAGGTTTTTCAATTCCATATAATATAGCACCATATAAAGTTCATATAGTTTATAACGAAGATAATAAGAATAATGCTTTTGAATTATATAATAATTTATTAAATAATAATATTGAATGTATTATTGATGATAGAGAGAATTTATCTTTAGGTAATAGAATAAATGATATTGCACTATTAGGTACTCCTAAAATGATCGTATTAGGTTCTAAATTTGATAATGAAAATTATGAAATCGAAGATACAAAAGATGGTAAAAAAGAATTAGTAAAAATTAATAATATTGTAGAATATTTTAAATAAATATGATATTATGTTTATATAGTTAAGCTATTTATCTAATATAGTCTTTAGGTTTCGAACTACCTATATGTTTGTACCAATTAGTTAATCCAACGACTTGAATTCAAGTCGTTTTTATGTTATTATGTATTTAGCAAGAAATCTTGCATAAAATAAAAAAGAGGAACATTTAACCGCAAATGAATGTCACCCCTTTAAAATATGAGAGACACTCTACTAATGCAGAGTGTCTATTTTTTTATTGCTAACACCAATAAGGTAGATAGTAGTAAAATTATAGAGATGTATCTAAAAATCTTTATGATAAAAGTTTTAGTTTTCATCGATCTACCTCCTTCCTTTTAAAGAATAGGAGGATGACACTCACATTAAATGTTCCTAATAGTGTTATATCAAACAAAAGTTCTTGACACAACAATTAATATTGATTATTCTTAGACATAATCATCAACTCCTTTCGGAGGTATCACTAAATCTATAAGTAATTCCTATAGATATTATATAAACCATATGTTTGTATATTAATAATTATATAAATTTTAAATATTATAATAAAATGTTTTATAAATCAAATATTAATTAATAACTTGTAAAAAGTCTTTTTTTATTTTAAAATATTTTCTAACAGGTGGTTTTATGGATGTAGTAGAAAATAATTTAAAAAGAGATATTAATAACATTGTTCAAAAATTAAAAAAAAGTAAAAGTAAGTCTACTTATGTATATAATATAATTGATTTAGATTGTTTATACGACTTGTGTGATATTTTAGGTATTAAATATAATATTTTTGATATTTTGGATCACAACAAATTAAATGATTTTTATAAATCAGATTTAAATAATACTTATGCTCTATTTTTAAAAAACAAGAATTTTATTGAAATCATTGCCAAGAACATTGTTGATTCTCTTCAAAATAATACTTTATTTCCAATAACTCCTTTCATTAAACTCGAATATAATGATTTAATTAATATTTCAGAAGATTTTTTAAAAGATTATAATGTAAATATTTTAAATTCTTTATTAGATTGTATTAAAAAAAATAAAGTTTTTTATTATGACGATTTTGAGTAAGAAGGTTTAACATATTCTTCTTTAGGAAATAATTTTTCACCTTATATAATAATAGATTCTCAAAATACAATTATGAGTGCAGTTTCATTAGTTCATGAAGCATCACACACATATTACAGATATTATAGGAATTTATTTAAAAATAGTACTGAGTTAAATATTATAAATTCTAATATTAGTGAAATTCCATCCTACACTTTAGAATTATACTTTTTTGACTGGCTAAAATCAAAAAAAATATGTCTTGAGGATAATTATATTTTAAAAAATAATTTCTTTTATTTATTATTATCATTTGCAAATAATTTTGTTGATTTATTTGATAATAAAGATTTTATTTTCACAAAAAATAATTTTGCTAGCATTGAAAAAAACTATACATATAATATTGATAGCTTTATTGGTAAAGCTTTTGCATGTTATCTGTATTCTTTAAATGATATTGAAAAAGTTAATTATTTAATTGATAAATTATTTCAAAATAAAGATATAATGAGTCTAGAGGAAATAATTAGAAAAAATAACTTAAATTATGAAGATATTATTAATTTTGAAAGTGGAAAAAAATTAATTAAAAAAATTTACACTAATGGAGGGATAAATAATGAGAAGATTTAATAATAATTATGATTTTATAGTAACAAAAGATGATATTTATATTGCAGAAGTTGTTTCATTTTCTGGGCGTGAAGGTAACCATTTAATTTATAAAAATTTAACTAAAAAAGAAACTTTTAGAAAAGTTTTAGTAAAAGAAAAAGAAATAATTGATTTTAAAACAGGAAATATTATTTATCCATTATCTATGAAAAATAATACGATTAATAACACTATTTTCAAAGATTACTTTTATTGTGTAAATCTTATTAAACCAGATATTAAAAAAATATCTAATAATGATTTGATTTATGCTTGTAATTTATATGCTTTTTTCTTGGAAAAAAGAGAACTAATGAATCAAAAAAAATTAATATTATTTCCACCAACTAGATTAAATTAAAAACACATTAATCCAATGTGTTTTTATAACATTTTATAAAATAATCATCAGTCATACCAGCTATAAAATCAATAACTTTTCTTTCATTTGAAGTTTCTTTTAAATAGTTGTCATTCATATCATTTAAAAATGCCGTATAAATATTAGAATCTATATTTTTATTTTTAATATCTTCTAAATATTTATCAAATAATGTATTAAACATTACTTCAAAGCTTTTTATTTCTTCTTGGGTATTTGCCTTTGCATAAATATTTTCATAATTAAATTTTTTTAAATCTATTAGTGCTTTAAAAACTTCTTCACTCATTTGTATATAAGGCTTATTTATACTATTTTTTATTATATCATTTACAATGGTATTTATTATGTCGCGATTATTATCCCCTAAAACTTTTGTAATATTTGAAGGTATTTCATCTTTAGAAATTATTCCTAAAATAATTGCATCTTCAATATCTTTTCCAATATATCCGATTACATCACTAATTCTAACTACACATCCTTCAAGAGTCATCGGTCTTAATGATTTCACTTTATTTTTATCTATATATGATTGTTTATATTCTTCAATGAATTCTTCTTTTGTTTTATTTATTGGTTCATATTTTCCTAAAACAAATTCCCCATTATGACACATTATTGCATCTAAAACTTGTAGTGTTATATTTTTACCATTTCCATTATTTTCAAGATTCATTAATATTCTAACGCTTTCAATGTTATGATTAAAATAACCCTCATTATTTTTAAGTGAAATATCATTTAAAATTCTTTCACCAATATGTCCAAAAGGAACATGACCAAGATCATGTCCTAAAGCGGCCGCTTCAATTAAATCGATATTTAATCCAAGTGCCCTACCAATAGTTCTTGCAATTTTACTTACAAATTGAACATGAATAATTCTTTTACTTATATGATCATTATTAACAAAGGAAAAAACCTGTGTTTTATCAATATATCTAGTATATGAAGAAGAATATAATACTCTATCTATATCTCGAAAAAAAGAAGGTCTTATATCATCATCATTTTCTTTTGTAAATCTTATGGCATCACAATCGCGCGTTGCATATTTACTAAGATTTTTTAACTCCATATTTTTTTTTGCTTCCATTTTTCACTCCTACTTTTCCTTTAATGATTTAAACACTTTTTTCCACAAATCACTTGATGAATAATTAAGTATTCCAACTTTATAAATTCTAAGTCCATAAATAAATAGTAATATTACTGCCACCAAACAAATTAATGTTGAGATAATTAATTGTAATAATGTGGTCTGTCCCAGTAAATAGATAACCGGTGCAACTAATGCAGATAGCAAAGGAATATAAGATGTAATTTGAATAAATATGGATCCTTCAAATGTAGATGCCATTATAGCAATAAAATATCCCATCATCATTACAATCATAATTGGTGATTGTAATTGTTGATAATCTTCAATATTAGTTGTCATTGATGCTAATACTCCTGCAATTATAGCATAAGCTAGGATATTTAATATAAATAAAACTATTATAATTGGTAGTCCTTTTAGGGCAAGTTCAATAATACCACTATCTTTTAATAAATTTATTATATCTTTAATATACTTGCTAACATCACCGCTAACTATTCCACTACCAAATAATAATCCAATTAAATTTCTTACAATAATAGCAAGAATTGAATAACCCAAAAGTAAAGCACCTTGAATTATTACAAATAAAGTAGAAGCTGTAATCTTTGCAACGAAATGATATTTAGGTGGAACGTTTGAAATAATTATTTCCATACTTTTTGTAGATTTTTCATCATTTATTTCAGCTCCAAGCATTTGAACTAACAAAGTTATAAATATAAAAAATGGAACAATGAATAAAATAATTAATCCAGATGAAATAATATCTTTAGCTTTGGCATTTTCCTCTAAATTAGGATTAGTAGTTTTTTTAGTTATATCTACGTTACTTTTTAATGCTATTATTTCAGCTTCAGATAAACCAATTTTTTCTATAGCAAGTGACTCTTTTGCACTATTCAAAATATTTGAAATTAATTGGTAAGATATTGTATCTATTGCATCATAAGTAATTATTGTACTAGAAATATAATTAATCTCAGATTGGTTAATTTCGATAATTATATCCTTAGTATCATCAATTTCTTTTTCTAATTCTTTTATTGATTTATCAGTTTTTTGAATTTTATAATTTTTTAAATTATCAACAACTTTTACAGTTTCCTTAAAAACAGGTTCTATATATTTATAAACATCAACATTATCTTTAATATAAACATTGGTATCTTTATTAAAATCACCACCAAATGCTGTTATTAGTCTATCGATATTTGCCATAGAAATTATTAATATACAAAGTAGTACGTTTATTACTTTAAACCATTTTGTGCCTATTTTTTTTGACAAACTATGTTTAATTAAGAACTTTAATTTATTCTTCATAAAGACCTCCAACCGTTTCAACAAATATTTCATTTAATGAAGCATCTTCTACGGCAAATTTTAGGACATTATCACATTTTTTTACATAATCAAATACATTTTTTACATATTTATCATTTTCTACTTTTACTACTAATTCAGAACCATTTTCTAAAACCGATTCAACTCCCTTAATTTTTTTTAATTCATCTTTTTCTACATCGGCTTCTATCAATATATTTTTCTTTTGATAATTTTTCTTTATTTCTTTTAAAGAACCGCTTAAAACACTTTTTCCTTTTACTAAAATAACTAGTTTTTCACAGAATAATTCAACATGTTCCATTCTATGAGAAGAAAAAATTATACTACTTCCCTTGTCTTTAAATTCTCTAATTACTTTCATAAAATCTTCAACATTTAAAGGGTCTAATCCTGAAAATGGTTCATCTAAAATAAGTAATTTTGGATCATTTAATATTGCACATATAAATTGGATTTTTTGTTGATTACCTTTACTTAGTTCTTTTATTTTTCTATCTTTATATTCACTAATTTTGAATTTGTCTAAATAATAATCAAGTTTTTCTAAAATTTCTTTTTCTTTCATTCCTTTTAAAGTACCATAGTAAATTGCTTGCTCTTTTACCGTTAATTTTAGTAGTAAGCTTCTTTCTTCTGTTAAAAATCCTATTTCATCTGTAATTGAATAATCTATTTTTTTACCATCTAAAGTAATAGTACCATTATTTTTATCAATAAGTCCTAAAATCATCCTAAATGTAGTTGTTTTACCAGCACCATTAACTCCTAAAAGACCAAATATTTCACCATCATTTACTTCAAAAGATAAATTATCAACAGCTAAATTATCTCCATAATATTTTGTTATATTCTCTACTTTTAACATAATCTATTCCTCAACATTTACAAATCTTATTGATTTTATTTTTTGATCAACAACCGGTTTATCATTACTATCAACTTGAGTTGAAGCAATTATATCTACAACATCTAAGCCTGCTATCACTTTACCAAAAGCAGCATAATCACCATCTAAAAATGTTGAATCTTTATGAACTATAAAAAATTGACTTGATGCTGAATCCATACTAATTGAATTTCTTGCCATAGAAATTACTCCTCTTGTATGAGATAAATTATTTTCTACACCATTATTTTTAAACTCACCTTTTATTGTCTTATCTGAACCACCAAATCCTGTGCCTTCTGGATCTCCACCTTGAATCATAAAATCTTTAATAACTCTATGAAAAATTAAACCATCATAAAATTTTTCATTAACTAAATTTTGAAAATTTTCAACAGTAATTGGGGTAATTTCAGGATACAATTCTATTAAAATAATTCCTTTAGTAGTATCCATTTTTACATAATTAGTAATTTTATTTGTTTCCTCGTATTTCACTTTATCAATCTCTCCTTTACTTGTATCTTTGCTACAACCACAAACAAGCAAAAATAATAACATTAAAATAACTATTTTCTTCTTCATTTTAATCACCTATTTAAATTATAACATTATTTAGTTAGATAGTTAAATAATATTTTATATTCTAATATTTTAATTGACTTAAATATTCTTTTTCTTCCATACTTATTCGATATGAATCTTTTATTTTAGAAATTGTTTTATTTTTGACAAAAGAATTTAATTTATTTTTTTTCATATATTTTAAAGTTTTATCTTTATATTTGATATACATTTCACAAATTGTCCAAGATATTGCCATATTTATATAGTATTTATCGGTATTTAGATTATCAAATATATTAAATATTTTATCTAAATATTTTTCCTCAATATAAAAGTT
This sequence comes from Bacilli bacterium, assembly GCA_016297695.1. GTDB lineage: Bacteria > Bacillota_I > Bacilli_A > RF39 > UBA660 > RUG14121. The sequence continues at coordinate 3,955 of JAEDGC010000035.1, read as the reverse complement.
TAATATCAAAATAATGCCAACTCTTACTACAAATTCTTTATCACTTTTAATAAAATTTAATATTTCATTCCAAAAAATATCTTTATTTTTATTTACTATTTTTAAACTATTACAAAAAGAATCACATATAGCCCAGTTATCAATTTTTAAAACAAATTCCTTCATTTGTTTAATTAAAATATTGATATCTTTAATTTTAGAAATAACAATTCCTCTAATAAATATTTCTTCATAATAGTTATTATCATAACTTTCTAAATATTTTAAATAATTTCCTTTATATATATTATCAGCAATTTTACGCATCAAAGGAACTCTTATTCCAATTATTTTATAATTAGTTTTAGTAATTTTAGAATGAAATTTTTGATAATCTAAATCTTGTAAACTCAATAAATAATCTTCATACTTTTTATAGTCTTTTAAGTTCCATTTAATATTTTTAAAGTCCATTACTACTCTCCTTGTCTTTTAAACTAATAACTCCAGCTTTTTTTATTATATCTTTACCATATTTACTTTTCAAATCATCTAATGTTTTATCTAGTTTTTCATCTTTAATTTCACTTTCAATACTTTGAAACAATGATATTTGTTTAATATTTTCTTCCGTTAAATTATCCAATCTAATTCCAATTAATCTTACTTCATCATCCTTAAACATTTGCCTTAATATTTTTTTAGATATTTCATAAATTTCTATAGATGAATTTGTAGGATTATCTAATTTTTTTTGATGTGTTCTTCTTTTAAATTTATTATCTTTGATAATAACCGCTATTACATTAGCATATTTTTTTTCTTTTCTTAATCTCAAACTAACTTTTTCACTTAATGCATGTAAATATTTATCTAGTTCTAAACAATTATCAATATCTTTTGGTAAAGTAATTTCATTACTTATTCCTTTATTTTCTACATCATCACTATTTACTTCACTATCATCTATTCCATTTGCAATTTTTATTAAATAGGTAGCTTGGTTTTTAAAATAGGGATATAATTTTAAAGGATCAGACTTTGCTAAATCTTCGATTGTATTTATGTTCATTATTTTTAATTTTTCAGCTGTTTTCTTTCCTACGCCAAATAAATCTCCAACATCAAGCGGCCACATTTTTTCTTTTATTTCATTATCATATAAAGTATGAATTTTATTTGGTTTTGTAAAATCACTAGCCATTTTTGCGCATAATTTATTATTTGCTATTCCAATATTTACAGTAAATTTTAATTTTTCATAAATTTCTTTTTGAAGTTTTTTAGCAAATTCTATTTCATCACCATACATATTTTTTACTTTTGTATAATCAAGATAACATTCATCAATTGAAGCAATTTCTATATCTGGAGTATATTTTTTAATAAGTGAAAATAACTTATAAGACATTTTTTGATAAAATGGATAATTCATCGGATAATTTTTTAAATTAGGACATTTTTTTCTAGCACTATATAACGTTTCACCTGTAACAACGCCTTTTTTCTTAGCATACATTGATTTAGCAAGTACTATACCATTTCTGTTTTTTTCATCTCCACCAATTACAGCATAGGTATTTCTAATATCTATTTTACTTCCTTTAAGTAAGTAATAAACAGCACTCCAAGATAAAAATGCATTATTAACATCTATGTGCATAATAACCCTATCCACTTTATATCACCACTAACATTTTATCATATTAAACGTATGTTCGCAATATTTAATATAAAAAAAGAATTATTAATCATCTTCTATTTTAAGATCATTAACAATTCCAACTAATTCAGCCATCTTTTTATCAAGAAGTTTAACAATATCTGAACTTGTTTTTAGTTCTTTAATAACTTTGTCAGGTAGTTCATCAGGATGAGGAAATTTATAAGAAATTTTATGATCTAAACTTGCCCAAAAATCCATTGCTATAGTTCTTATTTGAATTTCAGCTTTAACTTCTTTTACTCCAGTTGATAAATGAACCGGAACACTAACTATTAAATGAAAACTTGAATATCCACTATCTTTCGGATTATTTATATAATCTTTTTTATCTAGAACTTTTATATTTTTAGAATTTTCAATTATTTTAACAATTTCAAAAACATCAGGTATAAATGAACAAACTACTCTAACTCCAACTATATCATTTATATAATTAACCACATTATCATTTGTTAATTCTAAATTTTTTCTTTCTAATTTTTTTATAATACTATCATAACTTTTAATACGGCACTTTATATGTTCAACAGGATTATATTTATGATTATATTCAAACTCATCGCTTAATATTTCAAGTTCAGTTTTAAGTATTTTTAAAGCCGAAGTATAATCTACCATTAAACTTGATAAATTTAATTCATTATCCATTATAATAAAATTCTCCTTTCTAATAGGTAAAGATAATAATACCATAAATTAAAAAAAATGCAAGTTTTAAATACTTAACACTTCTTCTATTATCTTTTTGTCTGTTTCTACTAAAATTTTATCATTTGTTATTTTGGCAATCATAATCTTTAATGGTTCATCAACTGATAATAATATATAATATTCATTAACTTTTTTTATAATACTATATTTTCTATTATCATCTAACAAAATAATATCTTTTACTTTATATTTACCTTTTTCTTTCATTTTCTTCCTCATTTACATTAACATATAATTCATCTGTTGTTTTATTATAAATTGTATTTATTTTATTTACTGCATTACTTGCATAATCTCTTGAAATTTCTTTATTTCTCCATGATTTCCAGCCATTATACGTTCCAAAAATATTTTCATAATTTTCTTGTCTTAAATCTTCTTCATACATGTTACATATTTGTTTAACTAATAATGTTGCAGCTTCAATATTTTTATAAGGATCATTTAATATATCTTTAGGTTCATATCCTAATTGTTCATATATAAAATCATGATTACAAATGTTTATTTGAAATAAACCATAATCATCTGTGTTACTAATAACACCATTAGTATTAAATAATCCACCTGATTCATTATCAAATATAGACATCAATACATTAAATGGAACATTATATTTATTAGACATTTTTAAAATATATCTTTGATACTCAATTGGACAGCCATTATCATATCCAACAAATATAGGTTCTAAATTGATTTTTTCTTCTACCATTTCATCTGCATCATATTTTTGACTACTATATTTAATATCATTTATCTCTACTTCAGTTTTTTCATAATCTTGATTTTCATATTCAATATTATTATCTTTTATTATATTATTTTCTTCTTTTTGATTTAAAGCAAGAGAAGTTCCAACAAAAGTCATAATTCCTGCTATTGCAGCCACATTTTTTAATCTACCAGTTTTTTCTTTAATGTTATATTCTCTTTTGATAATTTTATTATTATCTATATTATTTTTAACAGCTACAATGATATCATTAATACTAATTTTTTCACCACTCGGTAATTTTATTAAACGATTATTAAAGGATTTAGAAGCAATATCTATCTTACTATTATAAAATTGCTTTATTTCTTTAAAAACATCATCATCGGGATAAGATGTTTGCATTTCTCTTACCAATAAATCTAAATATTCATTTAGAACATTATCTTTTTCATAAATAAACGGAGCAGTTATTTTAAAATTCTGCCAATAAGAAGGGCGATGAATTGTTTGACAACTTTTCTCAATAGCTAAAATCATTCTTTTTTCTATTGATAAAGCAAGTAATTCTTTGGCATAATCATCAAGACCTTTAACTGGTTCAAAATTAATAATTTTAGAACAAATATTTTTTATCTCTTTAGGAGTTTTATTTTGAAAAAATGTATTTAAATATAAATCTATTTTCTTATTTTCCATAATTATCCTCCTATCATATCATCAAAAGTATATCAAAAAATCAAAAAAATAACTAGTATTTTAATTTAACTAATTATTTTTTATAATACATAGTGACCCCGGTTATTATGTATTTTTTTCATTTT
>JAEDGC010000101.1 GCA_016297695.1 Bacilli bacterium | reverse complement strand
CTGTAAAGATATATAACCTTGATATGATTATTGCAGTTGGATATAGAGTTAATTCAAAAAAAGCTACAGCTTTTAGAATATGGGCTACTAAAGTATTAAAAGAATATATGATAAAAGGTGTAGTAATGGATGATGAAAGATTAAAAAATCCAAACTATATTTTTGGTGAAGATTATTTTGAAGAAACGTTAGAAAGAATCAGAAATATTCGAACTAGTGAAAGAAGATTTTATCAAAAAATCACAGATATTTATTCACTATGTAGTATCGATTATGATAAAGATGCGGAAATAACAAAAAAATTTTTTAAAACTGTGCAGAATAAATTGCATTATGCTGTAACTGGAAATACAGCAGCAGAAATAATTTATAATCGTGTTGATTCAGAAAAAAATAATATGGGGCTTACATCTTGGAAAAATTCACCAGACGGACCAATTTATAGGTATGATGTTGATGTAGCAAAAAATTATTTAAATGAAAAAGAATTAAAGGATTTAAATAGAATAGTTACAATGTATTTGGATTATGCAGAAATGCAAGCAGAAAATCATAATGCTATGACAATGGAAGATTGGATAGAAAAATTGAACTTGTTTTTACAATTTAATGGAAAAGAAATATTACAAAATTCAGGTAAAATTTCACAAAAGGTTGCTCAAGAATTAGCTTATAAAGAGTATGATAAATTTAAAATAAAACAAGATAAAATGATTGTTTCTGATTTTGATAAATTTATTAACGAAACAAAGCTATTAGATGAAATAAAATAATTTAATATATGTTATATTAAAAGATTAATGAAAATTTAAACTTGAGAAATGGGATGTAGAATATGTTTGATAAATTAAAAAAAGAAATAGAAAACTGTAGATATTGTGAAGATAAATTCGGATTCGAGCCACATCCAATATTTTGGGGAAATAAAAATTCTAAAATAGTACAAATCAGTCAAGCTCCGTCTAACAATGTTCATAATAGTGGGAAACCTTTTACTGATATGAGTGGTAAAACTTTAAAATATGAATGGTATGAAATCAGTGATGAAGATTTTTATAATGAGGATAATTTTTTCATTGGGGCATTAGCTCATTGTTATCCAGGTAAAGATAAAAACGGAAATGATAAACAACCACCTAAATGTTGTTTTAACAAATGGGTAGAAAAAGAATTGAAAATATTAGATAATAAAATATATATAATTATTGGTGCAAAGGCTGCCAAAGTGTTTTTTCCTAATGAAAATTATAATGATTTAATATTTAAAAATAATATATGGAATGGAAAACTTACAATAGTACTTCCTCATCCATCACCACTTAATAAAAAATGGATTAAAGATCATCCTAAATTTATTAATGAGAGAATAATAGAAATTAGAAAAATTATAAAAGAAACAATTATGAAAAAGTAAATAGGTGTCTAGGACAAAATAGATTACAAATAATAGTTGAACAACAAAGAATTATTCAACAAATGTATTAGAATTATTATATTGATGAAATTTGATTGTGATAATTTAATTTGTAGATAAAAAAAGGTGATTTTATGTATAATTTAATTAGTATTAAAGAAATAGACAATAAAACTACTTTTTTACATTATACAGATAAAGATAATGTAAAAAATATTTTTAAAGTTGGATTATTACCTAAGATTGGTAAAAGTGCTAAGAATATAGAATTGAACAAAAAAGTCTTTTTTACTAAAGGATTTGATAATACATTACTTCTTATGGATTCATGGATTAAATGGTTGATGTTAAGACCTAAAAGCAATTTCGTCTATAAATGTGGCTGTTACTATATGACACACAAAATATTCCCTAAAATTGTCGTAGATTTGATATTTAAAAATTGGATTAAAAGCGATAGAAAATTTAAATATGCATGCAAAAAATTAGATAACATTTTAGAAAATAGTGTATTTTTAAAATTAGATTTAGTTGAAAATGTTGACTTTTCTTATGATGATATTGATGAAGTAAAAAATCAACCATTTTCAAGAAAACAATTAAGTTACATATATACATATGGAAATGATGTTAATGATAGTAAAATGGAATTGTGGAATATGCATACATTAAAAGATAAGGCAATTGAAAAAGAAAAAATAAAATTGATAGAAATTGATAATTCTAAATGTGCAAAAGATATTGTGTTGTATATGGTTGATAATACAGAATTAGATTTAGCAGATAAATGCCCATTTTTATTTAAATATTTAAATTATATAAATTATAGTGTTAAAAGTAAGTGAATGAATACCAAAGAAATATAAACTGTGTAATGGAAGCTTAAGGAAAACCATACTCAAACCCTTATAAACAAAGAAAAAAATATTAAATTTTTTTTAAAATATTTATTATATTTTTATTAAAAACTATAAAAATATAGGTAGTTTAGATATGAAGAAAAACATAAATACAATTAATGAACAAAACAATTTTATTAGAGAATAACAGTGTTTTGAATGAAGAAGATTGTGGTGTTAATGTCAACAAGCCAATAAAAATAAATAATAAGGTAGGCGATAGTATGTTAGAAAAAATAAAATTGTCATGTAATTATGTTGCAGCAAATAGTAGATATGTATCAATTAATTATAAAAAATTAGATGAATATATTAAAACTATAGATTGTAACAAAATAAATTTTTGGTTAAGTAGTAATCCATATAATTTATTTGACATGGAAATTGATAAAATCATTAATTTTTTGTTGCTATTTGATTCAATTGATTATTGTTTTTGGGGACAACCTAAATGGACAATAGAAACTATAGAAGGAAAAAAAGATGGGTCAGATGCCTTATTATATGCATTATTAAATTATGTAAAGAATTTAGATAATATTGATTTTACAAATGTTTCTTTTGAAGAATTTTCTAACATATTAAAAGGCAATGTTGAAATTCCATTTTTACGTGAAAGATACAATACTGTTGTTTCAATATGTAATGTGGTTAATGAAAGAATGAATAGTAATTTTTATAACTATATTAAAGAAATTAACAAGGATACGGAATTATTTGATATTATTATTAGTAACTTTAGCGATTTTTGTGATGAAAGAGAATATGATAGTAAAAAAATATACTTTTATAAATTAGCCCAATTACTAACCTCTGATATTTTGCATATAAAAGAATTAATTAATGGTACAAAAGTTGATTATAGCCATTTAGTAGGATGTGCTGATTATAAAATACCACAAACATTAAGAGCATTAGGAATATTAGAATTTAATAACGAATTATCTGAAATCATTGATAATAATCAGTTAATAGACGAAAATTCTAAGTATGAAGTAGAAATAAGAGCTAATATGATAACTGTTATTAGTTATATTAATTCGAAATTAGAAAATATTTGTGCTATTGAAATAAATGATTATTTGTTTTTATCTTCTAAAAGTGTTAAAGATATAGCAAAGCCATATCATTTATGTAGAAACAAAAATTATTAAAAAAGGTTCATAAAAATTATAAAATAATTGATTAGAAGATGGATTACTATAAAATCTATCTTTTTTGTGATATAATTATATGGATTTAAAACTTCAATGAGTTGATCTAAATGAACGAAAATAAAACAAATATCAATTGGTATCTGGAGACATATGTAGTGAAAATTTAATTGCTTTTATATAAGAATGTAAAATAATTTATTGAAGGTGGTATAAAATGAGAATAATATTAGCTTCGTCCTCAAAACAAAGACAAAATATTTTTAGTATGATAGGACTAAAATATGATGTTATTATTAGCAATGAGCCTGAAGAAAGTAATCAAACTGATCCTAATAAGTATGTTGAAGAACTTTCATTAAATAAAGCTAAATCTGTTAAGAAACAAATTAATAGCAAAGCAATAATTATTT
>JAEDGC010000100.1 GCA_016297695.1 Bacilli bacterium | reverse complement strand
TAGTTCTTGATTAGTCTTTTGTTGTTCTTGTATTTGCTCTTGAATTTTTTGATTTGTTTCTTCCTGTTCCTTAATAATATTAGATGAATTAGAAGTATTTATTGATAATTCAGTTATTCTAACATAATCGGCACTATAAGAGAATAATAAATTAAGATATTCAATAGAGCTTGAAGTGATTTTTACATCATTACAAACAAAACTAGATAAACTTGAAGTTTTAGTAGAATAAAAGTTAAAATAATCAACATATACATCAGGAGAGTTGTTATAAGACCAGTCCTCTAATACATTTTTATCTAACTCATATGTGTTTTGAATAGTACAAAATTGACCATTAATTGAAACAACAGGAGTACCATAAAAATTATTGATAGAATTAGAGCTAAAAATTGCACCACTAATAGTATAAGTCAAGTTTTTATCATAACTTGAAGTATCATACTGATAAGACCATTTATTAGTAGGAGTACTTGCATTGTTTCCATACCAATATAAATTATTAACATTATATCGAATTGGAGGCAATTTCTCTTCATTGGCAAAAATATCAGTAGGAATAATCAAATCAGCATAGACACTAGGAATTAATACAAAAAAAGATATTAAAAATATAAATAAAAATTTCTTCATTATAACAACCTCCTAAATAATCTTTTAAATATATTAATTGGTATTAAAAAACAAAATATTGACATAATAAATAAAATAATTAAAATTTTATCAAAATCTAATCTATAATAAACTTCACTTGTTAAGACATTAGAGGATAAACAAGATGGTAAAGTAGTATATTGATTAAACGTCTGATAAGAATCTTTATAGATGTAGTCTGAGTTGATATAATAGTCACGATAATTAATAGTGCGATTATTTTGAGGTATTTCTTCATAAGCTCTTATAACTCCTTCATTTTGTACAACATAACATTGATAGTTATCTTTTTCAGGTACATATATCATTATTTTTTACCAAATAACAAACCACCTAATAAATCAAATAAAATAAATAAACCAAATACAGCAGGTATCAAACCAACCATTTGAACCATAAATTGAATTGCGATTTCAAACATTTGTTATCATTCCTTTCTATAAAATAAAAAGAGGGCAGTTTTCCACCACCCACCAATATTAGAATCTTACTTTTGCTTTTCCAGCGCCTTTGATTAATTTACGTAAGAAGTAAACACCAAGAGCAATTGGTACGATTAGCACAATAAATGGTACTATATCAGCAACAACATCAAAAAATACTGCTGGAGTTAAACCAGTAGTTAAAGCTGAAATAACTGCTTCCATACCTGTTACAGTGGTTTCTCCCACTGTGGTCACCTACCTTTCTATAAATTATTTATCTAAATAAGCATTGATTTGCTTAAATAGCCAAATTATTTTGTTAATTCAATTGTTTTTAAATTCATATAAGTCTTTAAAGGGTTATTAGGATATCTTTTTTCTTCGAATTCCATAACACAAGTATTTAAAATCATATCTTTAGAGATTATTTCAAACCAGTTCAAATCATCAGTATAATAAGATAATTCTGATACACCTTTGAAATTGTTTCCAATTTCTATTGAATCTTGACCATTACAAAAGTAACCTATTCTTAATTTTTCTTTATTTGTTTTTTTATCTTTATATTTCATAACATTTAATATTACAACATTTATTTTCATTATTTTTCCTCCATTTCTTCTTGAGCTTCTTTAGTTAATTCTTTTGATTCTATATGTTTACCATATATAGCAGTAATTCTAATAGGACGATTTATTTTTTTCATATTATTTCCTTTCAATTTTTTTCGGGGCGTCCCCCAAAAATGGCCAGTAAATAAGATAATACTCTTATATACAAATAAATTATAACATAAAAAAAAAAAAAAACAAGAAAAAAATGTTTCACGTGAAACATTTAATAATTACTAGATAAAATATCTCTTAAATAGTCCATAAATTCTATTCTATAACGTTTATAAATAGTATCATAAGACTGAGAATTAACAAAAAGTATTAATTGTTTAACAGCGTCACGGAATTGATATTTTTCTAAACTATCAATAAATAAATAAATATCATCAATAACATCTTGTTCAGTCTTTAAATCATCAAAAGAAGAATAGAACTTTCTTGAAAATGATTGAGAAACTTTAACATCTGATAACTCATATTGTTTTTTTTCATCATGGTCGATATGTATAAGATATCTACAACTTGCTCTCAGAGATTTAATAGGTTCTATATAATTAGGAGGTAAACCTATTCTTTTAGATAAAGAGTTAATAGAACGAGGGTTATCTAATGATAAAATAAAATGATAATGAGGTTTTTTTTCATTTGATTCAGGTAAATGATTAATATAAGCATAATTTTTAAAACTACCTTTTAAATCAAAAAGTATATCATCAAAATTATAAAATTTACTTTCATCGTAAAGTAATAACATAAAATGACGAAAACGTTTTTCATCAATTTCTTCAGATTTAGTATCTATTTTTTTCATAAAAAACACCTTTCAAAATAATTTGCACAAAAAGCACAAATAACTATATAGTCGCAGTATATATAGTTATTTGTAAATACACCCCTACTACTTCGCGATTAATATATAAAATCGCTCATTCGTAGGAGTTCAAAAAATTACAATTGATTAATTGGTTCAAAAGTATCATAACTATCAGCGATTATTTTATTTCTTTTATAAATGACATATTTAATTGGAGGACACTCGTATTCGCCCTCATCTTTATTGAATACCATGTTTTCAGCATCACCTACTATACTAGTAAAAATACCTAATTTATTTAATAATCTAGTTGGCTTAGTTGTTATCATAAATTTAGCAGGACGTCGTATCCACATTGGTAACTCTCGCCACTCTTGAGTAATTAAAATACAAATTCTTTTACGTTTTCGACATTGATTAAGCCAAGCATAAAATTGAGTATCTGTACGAGAATTTCTATCCCAACGACGAGATACCTCGTCAATAATATAAATAACTTTTTCGTCAGTATCTTGATATAATTCTTCTATCTTGTCAAAATACTTAATTTTAGCTCCGTCTAACTTTAAACTATGTATATTAGTCTTAATAAAATTACATTGTTTTAAATCTTGTCTAATAGCCAAATAAATAGCAAAATAAGTCTTTCCACTACCTTGACGACCACAAACAAAATAACAGCCGTATCTATCGTCAATTTTAGGTAATCCTTTTTTTAAAAAAGTATTAAATCTTATATCATATTTTAATATTTCCATGAAACACCTACCAGAATTTTATTTTTTGGAATACATTCCATACTTTAATTAGTGTATGAGTACTAACAAATATAGTATGTTTAGCAATTTCAATAGTTAAAATAAATAGTAAAGTTTCAGTAATTAAAGGAGGAATTAAACCCAAAGCCCAAGTAATACTATCAAAAACAGAATTTAAAGTATTAGTAACGGATAAAATTTTATCAGATAAATCGGGCAAAGCATTAGAAATTATTTGATTAACAGGCCAACAAATCAATTGAATAACAGAAGCAAGCAAATTTAAAAGACCAGTAAATAAAGCTTTAAACATATTATAAACCTCCCCAGTTATCTATATAATTATTTTCTCTAAAGGTTAAAGTATCATCTACCCACTTATAAAGCTTGATTAGATAACTAAATAAAATAAAAGCGGAAGCAATAACAGAAATTGTAGTTATCCAAGGACCTAAACCATCAATTTGACTATAAATACTTGTTAAACAAGGCAAAGGTAAATTCTTATTAATAAATGGTATAGGTAAATTTACAGGTTGACAAGATTTACTCAAATTATCTGAAATATTATTTAACATAGATAAAGGCAAATTAATGATACTATCTATTGGTCCAGCTGGTAACCAACCAGCACTATTCGAAAGACCACCCATATTATCAGGAGAATCAGAATTTGTTAAATTATCATTTAATTCGCCTAGTTCTTGATTAGTCTTTTGTTGTTCTTGTATTTGCTCTTGAATTTTTTGATTT
>JAEDGC010000034.1 GCA_016297695.1 Bacilli bacterium | reverse complement strand
AAATTACTAATTATTATTTTATAAAAATAGGACAAAATCACTAATTAGTCACACTTTTTAGCAAATAAAAAATATCTTTTAGATAGATATTTTTCGAGTTTTATTAATATTTGATAAACTAATATAATTATTTAGTTCAATATATTTATCTTCTTTTGAATATATTTGATAATTTGAAATATCTTCAACTGTTAGTCCTGTTAATTCTGAGATAGATTCGATGCTCATTTTATTATTTTTCAAAAGTATCAAATAATAAATTAATTGCTTTTCTATAGGTGTAATTTCATTTAATAAATTTACAAAATAATCACTATTTAATAAATCAAATAAATAGCCAGGATTATATGTTAATATCATATCAATAACAAAATCTATATGATAATAATTTATATTACGAACATATGAAATTAGTATATCCAACATATTAATACCAGTTATTGATACAATTTGGCCAATAGAATAGCCCATGTTCGTCAATTTATAAATAATTGTATCAATATAATTTAAAGAATTTGGAAGTGATTCTTTTTGCGGTTCAATTTTACTTTCATTACTAATAGTTAATGTTTTTTCTTCATTAATTTTTTGTAATCTATCTTTAATTTTGTTAATAATAAAATACATAGCTGCTTTTTGTTTATTAAATTTCATATCATTATTTTTTGTTTTTAAATCGTTTGAAAATAATTCAATAATCACGCTATATCCTTTTAAATGTTTATAATCTTCCAAAATAGATTTAACATTATTTTCTAAATCTATTTTGCTCTTTTCACTCATATTTTCCTCATAAAAATATTCATAGAAAGTATTTTTTACTTTCCTTTTAGTTTTATTTGAAATTGATTTATCTTTCTTATCAATCACTTCTTTTCTAATTGATTGCCTTAAAGCTGATAAATTATTATTTTCCTGTCTTGTTAAACTTATATTATTATATGTTTCATAATTTGTTCCAAATTTCTTTATCAATGCAGTATATCCTAATGAATTTTTTCTATTTTCTAAATATATGAAAATACTATTTTTTAATTCTTCTTTTTGTTCTTTAGACATATCATCTGTATAAAAGTATTCAAAAAATGAAGTTATAGTTGAAGGTTTATTTGAAATAGTATTATTATTTAGCTTGATTTCGAAATTTTTAAGAGGATTTTTTTCTTCTTTTTTTACTTTTTTTAATTCTATCCTAATATTTTGTCTTAATGAATTAAGTCTCCCGTTTTCTTCTTTGTTAAATACTATATTTTCATTTAAAGAACAATAATCTATACCATACCTTTTTATTAATAAGGCATAACCCAATGTATTTTTTTTCTGATTTAGTAATTTGATAACAAATTCCTTTATTTTTTCTTTCTCTTCTTCACTAGTTGACTCATCATAAAAATATTCAAAAAAAGTGCTTTTTACTTTTTTAGTATTTGTATTTTTTGACGTATTCATCTGAAAGTTTTTATGTTCAGAATTCACTTCAGAACTTAATTTGTTGTATTCTTTAGCTCGATTTATTAAGTTTGGTAATTTTTCTAATATAGAATTTAAATATTTATTATAACTATAAAAATTTAATTCTAAAAGTTCACAAATTTGTTTTGGACTCTTTTTAGTTACTGTAAATCCAAAAGTATAATTAAAAATTTTATTTTCAATATCTTCTTCGTTAAAGTCGATTGCTAATTTTAAAATGGCATCTGTAACATTATATTTTTCTTTTATTTGAGAAATACTTTTTAAAGAAGTCATATTTGATTTGTTGTTTTTTATGCTAGAAAATGCATTTAATATAGCTGTATCATCAGCTTTTTTGAGAAAATTATTTACATATTGCATCGTTTTGCCATTTTCTAAAAAATATATGGCTAATTCTATTTTTTTCTCTATTCTTGATAAAATATTGTCAATTCTACTTCTTTCTACATATGTTAAATTGTCATAATCAGTTCCTTCAAAATTTGGACCATATTTTCTTATTAATAAGCTAATTGAATTTGGTTCTGTAATTTTTGAAATATCTAGAACCATTTTAACAATTTCCTTATCGTATTTTCCCAATAATTCATAAATTGACTTAACTGATAAATTATATTTCATATTCAAAACTCCCTCCAACGATGATGAATTATTATGTATCATAATAATATTTTGCATCAATTTTCTATAAAATAATTCTGTTTCTTTAAAATTATCAATTGTTAATTCAAAAGCTAAATTATAATACTCATTTATTTTTTCTAAAGGCAAATCTTTAATTGAATTTTTCTTTTTTTGTAAATAAAAATTATTATATTTTTCACAATAAATTAATAAAGCATCATGTACTTCTTGATTTCCTTTTTTTATTAAAGCAATCAGCTTAAATATAAATTTATTTTCTAAATCCATTTGAAAATTTGCAGTGTATTCTGAACCATTTTTTGATTCATTATAAGCATCAATAAATAAATTTGATATTTCTGGATTAAATTCTAAATATTCAAATTTACTTTGATATATTTTTAGGTATTGATTTTGTTCCATAAAACCCCACTCACTTTTAGCTATTATATAATATTTAACTATTTTCCGCTATAAATTTCATACCACTCTTTTAAATGAGTTGTTCCACTTTTAGCTATTTCTTTTATCAAATCCCAAGTAATAGAAAATGATTTTTTCATATCTTGAAAATCACTTTTTGCTTGATTACAAGTATCTATATCATTATTACAAATAGTTGTTGTAATATTTAAATATTTTTCAATAACTTTTGCTTTTATATTTGTAAAAACTTTACCAGTAGTGGTTTTAATTGTTTCTTTATAATTTGGAAAATATTTATCAATATAAGAATCAATTGTTAAAGTTAGTTTTAAAACTTGTAATTTAGCTTTATTTGATAATTCATTAAAAGTATGACCTTTTATTTTTCCATCATAAAATAAAAAATCTACAATTGTAATAAAATTTTGCTTAGCACTTTCACGCAAATTTGAATTTTCTAGTTTTTCTTTTGTTTCTTTAAAATATGATATGACTTTATCATCAACATTTGTTTCTTCAATATTATTATCACTTGAATCCAAATTTGAAGATGGATTTTGAATATTATCATTAATATTATTAGATTTTGAATTTGAATCAGTTTTATTAATAGGTTTATTATTAGGATTTATTGTTTCTGTTTTATTATTTGATGATTCTTGTTTTTCCTCTTGCATATCATTATTAGTTTCTTCTACTTTAGGAATTTCAATCGTGTTATTAGTATTTTGTTTCATACTATTTACATTGTTATTTAACTGCATTAAACGTTTTTGGTTATGTATTATAATAACCATGCAAATTATAATTCCTACTAAACATAAAACACTAATTATTTGTAATATAATTTTTTTATTTTTCATAAGTCATCACAATAAATAGTGTACCAAATTTTTGTTAAAATGTCATTAATTCTACTAAAAATATTGAATTTTAAAAAAACAACTACTTTTTATTAGCAATTGTTTTTTTTAATATTTTTTGAAATTTAATATCATTTATTGTTTTATTAAATAATTGAAAAGCTTCTTCTCTTGTATCTGTATTTTTACAAACTTCTTTAAATAATTGTAACATTTGAAGATAATTATAATTTAAATCTTCTAATGTATTTATTTTTGAATTTAAAAATTGGCTTGCATCAAATTCATAATCGAATCCAACTTCAAATGAAAGATCTTTGCCACATAATAAACATCTTTTATATGGTTTTGGCTGCTCTATTCCATCACGCACAATTGTAGTAGTATTTGATACTCCCAAAAAAATTGGTAAATGTGAGCATTGTTTTTTCTTTTCTTCTTGCAAATATGTAAAATAAGCAACATTAGTTAAAATATATTCATTATCTGCAATATTTTTAAATAAATCTTTTACCATAAAACTCCCTCAATTTTTAATCTAATTTTTCATGTAATATTTCTTTTGTAATAACAGGATTAGCTTTACCACGCGTATTTTTCATAACTTGTCCAACAAAATAGTCAAATAAATTTGTTTTACCACTCTTATATTGTTCAATTTGGGATTGGCTATTAGCTAAGATTTCATCAATTATTTTTTCTAGTTCTTTTTTATCAGAAACTTGAGCATTCTCACGACTAATAAAGTTTTTAGGTTCTTTATTTTCTTCTAAAACCTTAAAGAATACTTCTTTTGCTTGTTTAGATGAAATTGTACCATTATCTATATTATCTATGATAAATTTAAGCATTTCTGGTGTTAAATATAAATCTTTCATATCAATTTCATATTTATTAATATATCCGACTATATTTACAGTAACCCAGTTGCATGCTGTTTTAGCATCCATTCCTAATTTTATACATTCTTCAAAGTAATCTGATACACTTTTTTCTTTAATTAAAATAGTAGCATCATATTCAGATAAACCATAATTATTTATATATTTATCCTTTCTTTCATAAGGTAATTCAGGAATAGATTTTTTGATTTCTTCCAACCATTCTTTACTAATTTTGTATCGAGGAATGTTTGGATCAACAAAATATTTATAATCTAAGGCATCTACTTTAGAACGCATTCTAATAGTAGTTCCACTTTCTTCATCCCATCTTCTAGTTTCTTGCTCTACTTCATCATAACGACCATTATCTTTTAATTCAGATTGACGTTTGATTTCATACATAATAGCATCATGTACGCCACCAAATGAGTTTACATTTTTAATTTCAACTTTTGTTCCTAATTCATCAGAATCTGAAATAGATATATTGACATCACATCTTATTTGTCCTTTTTTAGAATCAGCTTCAGATATTTCACAATATTGATAGACTGATCTAATATATTCCAAAAATGCAACAGCATCTGATGCTGAATGTATATCTGGTTTTGTAACAAGTTCCAAAAGTGGTACTCCTGCACGATTATAATCAATTACAGATGTATCATACAAGTGATTCATTGAAGCGGCATCTTCTTCCAAGTGAATATTATCAATACCTACTCTAAAAGAAGTTCCATCTTCACGCATTATATCAATATATCCTTCCATACCAACACAATCTTCTGGTGGATTTTGAGTTATTTGATAATTTTTAGGCATATCAGGATAATAATAATTTTTTCTTTCAAAATATAAATATTCTGGTTGTCTACAATGTAGTATTTGACTCATCATCAATGACATCCTAACTGCTTCTTTATTAACAACAGGCAAAACCCCAGGAAAACCTAAATCAATAGGTCTAATATTTGAATTAGGTATATCTGTATATTCATTTCTAGCACTTGAAAATACTTTTGATTTAGTTTTTGAAACCTCACAGTGCATTTCAAGACCAATAGTTACATTATATTTCCCCATTATTTAACACCTCCAGCAATTTGTCCTTTATATTCCATAGAACCTTCTAGAGCATATGCAATATTTAATACATTTTGATCATCATAACAATTACCAGTAATATTACATCCAACAGGTAATCCATCTATAAAACCATTTGGAATAGTAATTGATGGGAATCCCCCAAAATTACCGATTTGTAAATGTTCATCTAATGCTGCAGTATCAGATTTTAAAATATCCTTAGAACCATCTAAATGTTTAGCAGGCCCTGTTCCAACTGGCATAATAAGAGCATCATAATTTTTAAATTGCTCTTTAATTGCATCGACAACAAGTCTTCTTACACGTTGAGCATTTTTAAAATATCTTTCTTGATTTTCTGTTTGTAATACATAAGATCCTATTACAAATCTACGTTTAATAAGTGGTGAAAATCCTTTCGTACGATGGTCTTTCATAATACTTTGATAATCATTTCCTTCGCCACGTGGTCCAAAAATAAGACCAGTTAAATTAGACATATTACTAGTTGCTTCAGCACATGAAATAACTACATAAACTGATGGAATTGCATCAAGTAATTTTCGATCAATCGAAACACCTTCCACTATCATTCCTAAATTTTCACATTTTTTAATAGTTTCTTTAAAATTTTCTAAATGACTCTTTAATTCATCAGTTGGATTTTCATAATTTTCTATATCACATAATTCTTTTATGTAAAATAGTTTTTTACCTTTTACATCATCATTTAAATCATCATTTAAATGAATTTTACTTGAATCCCAAGAAGTCATATCATATTTGTCTTTACCTTTCATTGCATCGACAACAATAGCTGCATCACGTACACAGCGTGTTAAAACTCCACAATGATCTAGACTTGATGCAAAAGCAAATAATCCATATCTTGATATCATACCATATGTTGGTTTATATCCAACAATACCACAATATGCAGCAGGTTTACGAATTGAATCTCCTGTATCAGATCCTAAAGCATAAGGATATACACCGCTTGCAACTGCTACAGCTGAACCACTTGATGATCCTGCACACATGCGAGTTAAGTCCCATGGATTTTTTTGAATACCAGTGTGTCCAGTAGTACCAGTACCACCCATACCAAATTCATCCATGGCAGTTTTATTTACTGGAATTGCTCCGTGTTTAGTTAAATTTTCTACAGCAGTAGCGGTAAAAAATGGTACATAATCTTTTAATGTATTACTTGAACCAGTAGATAAAACATTTTTTAAAGAATAATTATCTTTAACACCATATGGAATACCAGATAATAAGTCATCAGTTACGTCAGTACCTTTAGCATCATCTAATATTGTAACAAAAGCATTACACTTTTCTTGAACTTGATGAGATAATTCTAATGACTCTTTAACTAATTCATTACTATTTACTTCACCATTTTTTAATTTTTCATGTAACTCAGTAATTGATAAATTCATATATTTCATTATCCCACCACCTTTATTACTGAAACTTCTCTATCATCAACATCATCACAGTTTCTTAAAGCATCTTCAATTGGTATAGATTCTTCAACTACATCTTCACGTAATTCACAAACAAAATCATCAAGTGCATGAGTCATTGGAGTTACTTTTTCAATATTTTCTATTTCATTAATTTTATTTATATTAGCATCGATAATAGCAAATTCTTCAAAAAGCATTTGATTTTCTTCAGGAGTTAAACCAATAAGTAGCAAATCTGCTAATTTATCAACTTTTTCTTGTGTAAATTCACTCATGATTTTCCTTCTTTCTTTCTAATTTGTAAGGCTTGAATTCAACTAAATTGTCATATTGTATATCAAGTGTTCCAAATGGATATATATCATTTTCTTTCATTTTTAAAGTATGTTCTTTAAATTTAGTTAATAATCCATCTTCTTCATATAATATTTCACCACACAAAATATCTTTATAAGAAGTCAACATTTCAGTTGAACTAGTATAAGAATCAGGATTAAAAAATTCACTATGACGTCCTTTTATATTAATATTTAAATTCATGTCATTCATAAGAATTTTAAAATAATTTTCACTACTTATAGGAAGATATTTGGTATTTTCAAATACTAAATTTAGTTCAATAATATTTTTATCTTCTTCAAAATAACATACCTTATAAATTCCTACTATTTCATCTTTATTTTTGTGATTTTCTACTAATTGATTGATTATATCATTAATAGTTAAATTTAAATCAAAGTTTACAGATTTCATTTATTATTCCTCCACTTTTTTAATTTCAATTCCTAATTCTTCAAGTTGTTCAGGCATTAATTCAGCTGGAGATCCCATCATTAAATCAGCTCCAGATGCGCTGGTTGGGAATGCTTGAACTTCTCTTAAGTTTGGCTCATCTTGGATTAACATGATTAATCTATCAATACCTGGAGCCATACCTCCATGTGGAGGACATCCATATTTGAATGCAGTGAATATTGATTTAAATCTTTCTTCTACTTCTTTTCTTGGATAACCAACTATTTCAAATCCTTTTGCTAATGAATCTAAATCATGGTTTCTAATAGCACCTGAAGCCATTTCATTACCATTACATACAAAATCAAATTGATATGCTAAAATATCTCCAGGATTTTTTTCTTCATAATCTTTAATTCCGCCATGTGGTAAACTAAATGGATTATGACAGAATTCCCATTTATTTGTTTTTTCATCAAATTCAAACATTGGGAAATCATTTATAATACATAATTCTAATTTATTAGAATCGATTAATTCCATTTTTCTTCCTAATTCATTTCTAATTTGTCCAGCAAATTTTTGGGCAACACTTAATTTTTTATTTGCAATGAAGAACATAACTGAATTTGTTTTCATATCAAACTCTTTAATTAAGTTTTCTCTTTCTTCTTCACTTAAGAATTTGTCAATTGGTCCTTTTAGAGTTCCATCTTCCATTAATGTAATATAACCAATACCTGGCATACCAATACTAGATGCAAATTCAACAATTTCATTGAACCATGAATTTGAGTTTTGACCAATATTATCAGCTACAATAACTTTTATTGTAGATTTTTTAAATGGTCCAAATGTAGTATCTTTTAATATTTCAGTTGCATCTTTTATAATTAATGGGTTTCTTAAATCTGGTTTATCTGATCCATACATTTCCATAGCATCACGATATGCAATTCTTCTAAAAGGTGGTTTTGATACTTCTTTATTTGAAAATTTAGTAAATGTTTCGTAGAAGATTTGTTCTCCAACAGCTAATACTTCATCTTCTTCTACAAATGACATTTCAAGGTCTAATTGGTAGAATTCTAAAGTTCTATCTGCTCTTGCATCTTCATCTCTAAAACATGGAGCTACTTGGAAATATTTACCCATTCCACCTACCATTAATAATTCTTTATATATTTGAGGTGCTTGTGGTAATGCATAGAATTTACCTTTAAATAGTCTTGATGGAACAACAAAGTCTCTTGCGCCTTCTGGACTTGATGCAGTTAAAATTGGAGTTTGAACTTCGGTAAATCCTAAATCATACATTTTATTTCTAATGAAATGTAAAATATCTGATCTTAATTTAATATTTTTAGCTACTTTTTCATTTCTTAAATCTAAATATCTGTATTTTAATCTTACATCATCTTTAGTTTCTTTTGACGTCATTATTTCGAATGGTAATTCATGTACTGATTCGCCTAACATTTCTAATTCATCAACTAATAATTCAACAGTTCCAGTACTAATTCTTGCGTTTTCAGTACCTTCTGCTCTTTTTCTAATAGTACCAGTTAATTTTATTACTGATTCTTTAGCTAATCCTTTAAACATATCATCATCATTTGATACAGTTTGTAATGTAGCTGTTTCATCTCTTAAATCTAAGAATAAAACTCCACCGTGGTCACGAATGTTTTCAATCCAACCACTTACTACTACTTTTTGATCAACTAATGTTTCATTTATATCTTTAATAAAGTGTGTTCTATATTTATTCATTTTTATCTTCCTTTCTTTCAAACTTAATTTTTAATTCTTCAAGTTGTTCAGGCATTAATTCAGCTGGAGAACCCATCATCAAATCAGCACCTGATGCACTTGGTGGAAATGCTTGAACTTCTCTTAAGTTTGGCTCATCTTGGATTAACATTATTAAGCGATCAATTCCTGGAGCCATACCTCCATGTGGAGGACATCCATATTTAAATGCTGTAAATATTGATTTAAATCTACTAACAACTTCTTCTCTTGGATAACCAACTATTTCAAATCCTTTTGCTAATGAATCTAAATCATGATTGCGAATAGCACCTGAAGCCATTTCATTACCATTACATACAAAGTCAAATTGATATGCTAAGATATTTTCTAAATCATCAGTTCTATCATAAGCATGAATACCTCCATGTGGTAAACTAAATGGATTATGGCAGAAATCCCATTTTTCATTTGTTTCATCAAATTCAAACATTGGGAAATCATTTATAATACATAATTCTAACCTATTTGGATCCAAAAGACCTAAATCATTACCAACCTTTAATCTTAATTGACCTAGTGCACTTTTAACAATTTTCTTTGGACCAGATATAATTAATACTAAATCATTATTTTCAAGTTCTAATTTACTTTTTAATTCATTAATTTCAAAATCATTTAATACTTTGGCAATTGATCCTGTAATTTCATCATTTATTTTTAAATAAGCTAACCCTGATGCTTTTTTAGATTTAGCAAAATCAGTTAGATTATCTAAATCCTTACGTGAATACTTATCAGCTGCATTTTTAGCTACAATAGCATTAATTATACCGTTTTCTTCAATTACATTTTTAAAAACAGTAAATTCAGTATTTTTAAATACTTCAGTAATATCTTTTATAGTCATTTCAAACCTTAAATCTGGTTTATCAGAACCATAAATATCTATAGCATCTTTGTATGCAATTCTTCTAAAAGGTCTAGGACTTACTTTTTTATTTGAAAATTTAGTAAATGTATCGTAGAAAATTTCTTCTCCTACATTTAAAACATCATCTTCATCAACAAATGACATTTCAAGGTCTAATTGATAAAATTCTAAAGTTCTATCAGCTCTTGGATCTTCATCCCTAAAACAAGGTGCTATTTGAAAATACTTTTCAAAACCGCCAACCATTAATAATTCTTTATAAATTTGTGGTGCTTGAGGAAGAGCATAAAATTTACCTGGGTAAACTCTTGATGGAACAACAAAATCTCTAGCACCTTCAGGTGATGATGCTGTAAGAATTGGAGTTTGAACTTCTGTAAAACCTAAATTATACATTTTATTTCTTAAATAATGTAATATTTCATTTCTTAAAATTAAATTATTTTTTAATTTATTTCTTCTAATATCCAGGTAACGATATTTTAATCTGTTATCTTCTGATGTATTAACTTCATCTACAATTTGAAAAGGTAATTCTTCACAAGTATTTAAAATTATTAATTCATCTGCTTCTATTTCAATATCACCAGTAACTAAATTTGGGTTCTTACTCTGTCTTTCTAAGACTTTACCTGTAACTTCTATTACATATTCATTTTTTAAAGAATCTGCTATTTTATAATTTTTATTATCAGGATTAACAATTACTTGAATAATACCAGATCTATCTCTTAAATCTATAAAAATTAATCCACCTAAATCACGTTTTTTAGCTACCCAACCTGCTAGTGTAACTGTTTCTCCAACATTTTTAATATTAACTGAACTATTACTTATTTTTTTCATATTCCCATCTTCTTTCTAAATAAAAAAGCACCTATTACTTGTAAGGACGACAAATTGCCGCGGTGCCACCTTACTTTACATAGGTACTCTCTAGTTTAATTTATCGCATTAAAACGTTTTTAATCATCAAAAAGTTGTTTTTCATTTATTTTTATCTTAAGCATTTTCACCATCTAGCTCTCTCTTTTAAGAATATTATATAAATTACTCGTCTTTTCTATAAAAAATCAAAATATAGATTTATTTTATTACTTTTACTAGGAAAAGTCAATGAAATATTAACTATTAGTATTCTCTTTAATCGGTACAATCGGTACAATTAATTCTATTTTCGACTTAATATCTTTTTTTATTTGGTTCATTAAGATTCTATTTTGAGCATAAGTTGTTAAATTTATAGTTAATATCAAAAGAAATACAATAAAAAATGAAAATATAATAGATATAGCAATAAAACCATTTTTCTTCTTCATACTATCCCTCTTTACTATTACTATAATTATACTTTTATTAACCATTTATGTCAATTTATATTATGTAGTTCTTTTGTACATATATACTGCTGTATATGGATTTTGGACACTAAAAGATGCTCCACTACAATTAACGCATGTAGTTGTATTGGATGCTGTTGTTGTTTGGCCACTTACGGTTATTTTAGCTTCTGCAGTGTCTGTAACTCTAGCCTTAGATGCTCCCTGAAAAGCCATTCCCTCAGAAAAACCACCTATTGTTTCACTCAATGAACCATTCATAACGAAAAAATATCCTGATATTGATGGTGTATGATAATGACTTCCACTCCAACTTGATACTGATAAAGCAGGTATTACATGACTATGATTTGGTAAATTTGAGGTACTTAATGTTACACTTGATGAACCTCCTGTTGTATTAACCGCGTGATTAGAATCAACACTCATTAACATTGTTCCTTCAGCATATCTTTCCCATGTCCCTCCGAATTTATCTTGAACTTTTTCTACTGTATCATCTTCTGTTGACATATAGATACTTCCAACAGGATATATTATATTTACAATATCTTGTTTTAATTTTTCTCTATCTGTAGTTAAGGAATATAATTCATCTATTGCTCCATTTACATTACTTGATGATCCGCCACTTTTTGATGTATCATAATATACTGATGTACTTGATAAGGTTGTTGCTGCTTTTATTGATATCATACTTGATATTACTATTGCTACTATTATTCCAATTATTATTTTTATATTCTCATTACTTTTTTTCAAATGAATTCACTCCCTACTAGTATATTCTATATTACCAGTATACCCCTCCCCCCGAGAGCTTTTGTCAAGAGAAAATCAACTTTGAAATATTCATTTTTAGAGTAAAAGTAAAAAAAATAATTTGATTTCTAAAAACTTTACACTATTTATAATAAAATTTATTTAAAATATATAATATATACTTTATAATGAATATATGAAGAAGTTTAGTTTTATGATAATACTACTGGCAGTATTATTAATACCAATTAAAATAAAAGCCAGAAGTGATATTATTACAGTCACTTTAAATAAATGTGTAGATGGTGATACAGCATGGTTTAATTATAACAATGAGCGTATGAAAGTAAGATTTCTTGGAATCAATACTATGGAATTAAAAAGTGATAATAACTATGCTAAAATAGCAGCTGATTATACATGTGATTCTTTAACTAATGCTAAAGAGATCAAACTAGAATTTGATCCTAAAAGTGATGAAAAAGATAAATATAATCGCTACTTAGCTTGGATTTTTGTCGATAATATGTTATTAGAAGCAGATTTGGTTGAAAAAGGTTATGCTGAAGTAAAATATATTTATGATGATTATAAATATGTAGATGATTTATATCAAAAAGAAAATAAAGCTAAAAAGGAAAAATTAGGTATATGGAAAGATTCTAAAGAAGATAATAATTATTCTGAGTACATTTATATTGGTATTGCTATAATTTGTATTTTATTAGGAATATCTACCACTAAAATTAAAAAGATAAAAAAATTCATTGTAAAATAAAAAACTTGCTTTAAGCAATATGCTAAAACAAGTTTTATTTTTTTCTTTTATATACTTTAATATTTCTTTTATATACTTTAATATCTTCAAATCTTTCCATATCTTCTTCTTTATTGAAGTTTTTTATTGTAATTTTTTGGATAAATTCTTCTTCTATTTGATTAATAAGATTTCTTAAAAAATAATTTAAATTTAAATCATCCATTTCTATCTCTGAAGTAAGATTTGTTTTAAATTTCTCACTTTCGTTTGTAATTGATATAGTATCACCTAAATTAGAAATATAATGAGTAATTTTATAAATAATTCCGTATCTCTCTATTTCACATTCAAAAAGAAGTAAATATTCTTTTTGTTCAAAATATCTTCTAAATCTAAATTTTAAATTTGCTCCAAACCACAAACTTATAAATACTTCTTCATTGTCTGGAACAAGCTCTATAGTTGCAGTAATATCAATATTTTTTAAATCATTTAGTAAAATCTTTTTATTCATAAAAGGATTAATACATTCATCAAATTCTTTTAATAACGCTAATGTTTCTTTTGATAAAGTACCATTTAATGGTTGATTACAACCATTTTTTTCAATCAATTCTTCATTTGTATAAAAAACATCCATATCATTTAAAATTTTCCAAGCTTCATCTATATGGATACTATTTAAAACTTGTATTATTTTCATTAAAAAACCTCCTAAATTTTATTTTAATATATTATTTAATTTTCTTCAAGTTTAACACTAACTATTTTAGATACACCTGATTCTTGCATAGTTATACCATATAATATGTCCGCATATTCCATAGTTTTTTTCTTATGAGTAATTAAAATAAATTGGCTTTTTGTTTCTTTTTCTTTTAAATACTTACCAAATAATTCAACATTTGCTTCATCTAAGGCAGCTTCAACCTCATCTAAAATACAGAATGGCACTGGTTTAACATTTAATATTGAGAATAATAAAGAAATAGCTGTAAGAGTTTTTTCACCACCAGATAAAAATGAATTAGATTTTAATTTCTTTCCTGGTGGCTCTGCAATTATATCAATTCCAGAATTTAAAATATCGTTTGGATCAGTTAATACTAACTTACCATTTCCACCTTTAAACATTGTTTTAAATACTTTGCTAAATTCTAAAGAAATTTTATCAAAAGTGGTTTTAAATTTCTCTTTCATTATTTCATCCATTTCATTTATTACTTCATATAAGTTTTCAGATGCTTTAATTAAATCATTTTTTTGATTAAATAAAAATTCGTATCTTGTATTTAATCTTTCATATTCAGCAATAGAACCAGTATTTACTTCGCCTAACTTTAATATTTCTTTTTTCAAATATGAAACTTTATCACGTGCTAAGTTCTCATCTATTTCAAGAGGATAATTAATTTTAGCTTTTTCATAAGTCATATTGTAATTATCGCTTAAATTTAATAATAAATTATCTAATTTTATATCATATTTACCAATTTGTATTTCACTATCTTTTATTTCACTTTGAATTTTATTATAATTAACAGCTATTTTATGGTAAGAATTCTGCAATATTTCTATATCTTCATTTATTTTATCTTTTTTAGACTTTAAATTTTTAATATCTATCGTAATAATATCTTTTTTACTTGATAACTCTTTTACTTGATTTAATATTTCTTCAATTTTTAAATCTAATTTACCATTTTTTAAATCTTCATTGCCACTAATTTCATCTATTTTATTTTTTAATTCATTATTTAATTCATTTAATTTATTATTTTTAGTATTAAATTCTTCTTTTAAATTGATTAATTTTCTATTTATATTCTCTTCTTTAATAGTTATTTCTTCTAAATCTTTATTAATATTTTTTAATTTTTCATAAGTATTTTCTATATTTTCAGAACATTTTTCAATTGCAAAAACAATATTTTTTAAATCTTCTTTATCTTTTAAAATACTATTATTATTTTTTTTAGAACCACCAGTTAAAGAACCACCTGCATGAATTATTTCGCCATCAAGTGTAACTATACGATACTTATAATCAATTTTTTTACCAGCAATATTTGCTGCTTCTAAATCCTTTACAATTATAATATTTCCTAATTGATTTTTTATTATATTATTATATTTATTATCATATTTTACTAATTCATCACCAGTAGCTATAAAACCATCTATTTCATTTAATTTATTTCTAGTTTCATAATCTAAACTTTTAGGTTTAATAATATTAAGAGGAAAGAATGTTGCCCTTCCTAATTTATTTTCTTTTAAATAATTAATGCATTTACTAGCAACTTTTTCATTATCTACAACTAAAAAATTACCACTAGATTGCATAGCTGTATCAATTGCTGTAATATATTTTTCATCCATATTTATTAATTTATAAATAATATTATGCACTCCCGTTAATCTTGGATTATTTAAAATATTTTTTACAGAATTAGGCAGTTTAGAATCATTTTCTATTAAGTTTTCAAGGACACCTTTTTGACTTTTTAAATTATAACTTTCCATCGTATATTCATTAAGTTTATTATTTAATGAATTCTTTTTAACTTTTAAAATACTTTCTTTTTCACTAATATCACTAAGTTCTTTTTCTAAATTCTTTAATTCTTTTTCTAAATTTTCTTTTTCTTTGGTAATAATAGCGATATTTTTTTCAAGACTCATTTGTTCTTCTTTTAATTTTATTAAGTTATTGGAAATACTATCTTTAGATAATTCGAATTTTTGGCGTTCTAAAGTTATTTGCTTTTCACTTTGAAGATTTGATAATTGTTCAACTGTAGCAATTAATTCATTATTTTTCTTATTAAATTCTTCTTCTATTTTTAAAACTTCTAATTTTTTTAATTCAATATTAGCTAAATCTTCTTTATTAGAATTTGTTATCTCAACACTTTCTTCTTCTAGTGACTTTATTTTATCTTTAATTCTTGTATATTTTTCATTAATATCAGTTATGTCTTTGGCAATTAAAGATATTTCTATATTTTTTAATTCTTCTTTTAAATCGTTATATTTTAAAGCTTTTTCACTTTGTTCTTTTAATGGTTTAACAGTTTTATCTAACTCATCAATTAATAAATTTAATTTGTCTAAATTATCATTAGTTTTTTCTAGTTTTCTAATACTTTCTTCTTTTCTTTTTTTATATTTTAAAACACATGCAGCTTCTTCAAAGATTACTCTTCTTTCAATCGGCTTACTGTCAACTATTGATTCAATTCTTCTTTGACTTATGATATTAAGTGATTCATTTCCTACACCTGTATCTAAAAAAAGATTAATAATGTCTTTTAAACGAACTTTTGAATTATTTATATAGTATTCGTTTTCTCCAGATTGATAAACTACTCTTTTAACTTCTACTTCACTAAAATCACTATTTAAATAATGATCTGTATTATCAAACACTAATGATACACTGGCTCTATTATGGGCTGGCCTTGTTTTTGAACCAGTAAATATTACATCGCTCATTGAACCAGTTCCACGTAATGTTTTTACTGATTGTTCTCCTAAAACCCATTTAACTGCATCAACAATATTACTTTTACCACTACCATTTGGTCCAACAATTGCTGTTATGTTATTATTAAGTTCTATATCTATTTTATCTGCAAACGATTTAAATCCGTAAGCTTTTATACTTTTTAAATACATAAACTACCTTCCTTTTATTTTGCACGTTTTTTGTAAGCATCTAAGGCAGCATTTTGTTCTGCTTCTTTTTTGCTTTTCCCAATGCCTTTACCATAAATTATTCCATCTATTTTAACATCAACTTCAAAAGTTTTATCATGGGCTGGTCCACTTTCGTTAATAACTTCATATTCTAATGATTTTTTATCGGTTTGCACTAATTCTTGAAGTAAAGATTTATAATCAGTTAAAAAATAATATTTTGCTTCAATATATGGTATTACCGTTTTATATACATATTCTTTAGCAACTTCAAAACCTTTTTCTAAAAAGATAACTCCTAAAACACTTTCAAAACAATCAGCTATAATCGTATCGTTAATATTATTTAATTGACCCTTTCCAACACGAATATATTTATTTATTCCTATTTCTTTAGAATAAAAAGCCAGGGCCTGTTCACAAACATAACTTGCTCTTGTTTTGCTCATAACTCCCTCTTTATCGTTAGTATTAACAAAAAAATATTCACTAGTTATGGCTTGTAAAATTGAATCACCTAAGAATTCTAATCTTTCGTAATTTTTACAATCATGCTCATTTGAATAACTACTATGAGTTAACGCTTCAGTTAATAGTTCTTGATTTTCGATTATTATTCCATATTTTTCTAGAAAGTTCATTAAAAACCACCTCTGTTTAGTTTTCTTAACTTTATTTATTATAACAAAAGTATTAAAAAAATACTATTTATTTTTACAATAATTAAAATATGTAGTAAAATAATAATCAGGTGATTGTATGAAACATTTATTAATTTTTTTAATTAGATGTTATCAAGTAACTCCCTTAGAAAGTCATAAAGCTTGCAGATTTACTCCAACTTGTAGTCAATATATGATTGATGCTATTAATGAATATGGCATAATAGATGGTGTAAAAATGGGATTTAAAAGAATCCTTAAATGTCACCCAAAAGGAAGTTACGGATATGATCCAGTTAAAGTAAAGGAGAAATAAAAATGAAGAAATTTTTTTTACTAATATGTATTTTAATAATTACAGTTAGTACTTCAGGGTGTTTTAAAAAAGATGATTTAGAGGGAGCTAATATCAATACAACTGTTTACCCGATTACATACATTACTAAAACGTTGTATGGTGATAATTCAAATATTAACAGCATTTATCCTAATTCAACTAATGTTGATGATTATAAGCTTACCGAAAAACAAATTAACGAATATAGTAAAAGTGATATTTTTATTTATAATGGTTTAACAAATGAGAAAAAAATTGCTAAGAATTTTATAAATAAGAATAAAAAAATTAAAATTATTGATGTTGCTTATGGTTTAAAATATAATTATGGAGTTGAAGAATTATGGTTATCTCCAAGTAATTATCTAATGCTAGCATCTACAGTTAGAACTAATTTAACTGATTTTATTGAAAATAAATATTTAGTAGAAGAAATCAATAAAAATTATGATGCTTTAGAAGAGGAATTATCAGTTATGGATGCTGAATTAAGATCAATTGCTGTTTCTAAAAACAATCCAACTATTGTTGTATCAAGTAATTTATTTAAATTTTTACAAAATTATGGCTTTAATGTAATATCTTTAGAAGATGAAGAAAATTTAACACAAAACAATTTAACTAATATTAAAAGTAATTTCAAGAATAAAAAATACACTACAATTTTTATGAAAGATACTGATGAAAAAACAGAATTAATCGATACTTTAGTTAATAGTTATGACGCCAAAATAATTACTGTAAATACAATGAATACTTTAAATGAAGAAAATATTAAGAATAACGATAATTATATTTCTATCATGAATGAATTCTTAGAAAATATAAGAAATGTAACTTTAGGATAAAATATTTATCCTTTTTTTATTGACTAAATTCCTATTTTATTGTAAACTTTATTTGTGACCTTGGTAATGGAGTAGTACTCAAGAGGCTGAAGAGGCGCCCCTGCTAAGGGTGTAGGTCGGGAAACTGGCGCGAGAGTTCGAATCTCTCCTGCTCCGCCACATAAGTCAATAAAAAGTTCTGATGATTCAGAACTTTTTTTCTATTTTTTTTTAATAGCAAATTTATTTAAATTTTTAATTCTTAATTTAATACTTGCAACTATAAATATACAACCAGCTAAAAGTAACATTCCCGCACTAATATAATTCCAAATGTTTTCAGAAGTTATTATTAAATAAATTGCATAAAAGTATGAAAGTACTCCAATTACTATTAAATTTCGAAGTTTTTTTAATAAATAATTACCCTTCTCTGTTTTTTTATAATCATTAATTAATTTTTTCTTTTCATCTTTTGTCATTCTTTGATATTTATTTTTCATAATACAACGCCTCTTTAATTATTTTAACATAAATTTTAAAAAAAACATATTGATATTAATATTTTTTTTGATATAATAATAAAGTAATATTGAATGTCTCCTTAGCTCAGCTGGTAGAGCAACTGACTCTTAATCAGTGGGTCTAGGGTTCGAATC
>JAEDGC010000099.1 GCA_016297695.1 Bacilli bacterium | reverse complement strand
TAGACCCTAGCAATCCTAGTGGTGGAAGTAGTTCTTCAGACCCTAGTGGTGAAACTGGTGGAACAACAGATTCTAGTGGTGGAGGCAATTCTTCAGACCCTAGTGGTGAAACACCTTAATAGAAATCTAATCTTATAAAAGATTTAGATAGATTAAAAAGGTCGGCTGTATTTTGCGACAGTCGGTCTTTTTGTACATATAGGAGAAATTATGGCAAAGACTGAAATAAAAATGTGTTGTGGTCATAATTCAGATATTTTACAATGTGTTGGTACTAAAAAGATTACAGATTATTTTGTATCTTGGTCTAAATTTGATAATGGTACTGTTAAATATTGTAAAGATTGTTGTGATAAAATATTTAAATATTATTTAGAAGAATACAATGATGAAAAGGTTGCTTTATTATATACATTAGCAAAGATAGATGTTCCGTTTATAGGTCAAGTATATCTTGATACCTTGGAAAAAACTAATAAATTTGGAAATAAAGTACCTTTATCAGTATCGTCTTATATTAGCACATTGCATAAGTCGCAAACAAATAAAGATATTTATAGTGATTTTAGTGATACAGATTGCAATGTATTTGAATTAGATATAAAAGGAAAAACCAAGTCTGAAAAAGAAGAAGAAATAAATAGACTTGAAAAAACTTGGGGAATACAAGACGACATATCTGATTATGACTTTTTAGAGGAAACATTTAATAGATATACTGATGGAATAGACAAAGAAGATTTAACTCCATCAAGATTGGATTTATATAAAGATTTATGTCTTAATAGACTTACATTAAGAAAAATAAACGATAATAGATATACTGGTGAAGAAACTATAGATAAGGTTCAAAGTAGAACGGCAAAAATAATGTCTATACTTAAAATTGACCAATTTGAAATTGCTAAAAAGAAGTCTGATATTGAAAGAATATTGGAAAGACAAATATGGGAAATTGAAAATACTGAACCTGCTGAATTAGTTGATAAAGAAGAGTATAAAGACTTTCTAAATATAGAAAGCGATTGGGGTAAAGGAATATTAAGATGTGTTAAAAATTTACTCATAGGTAGTAAAGATTATCCTAATATAACTAGGGAAAATAGTAAATATTAATTTTCATTGGGGTTCAAATCCCCATATCCCTTTATTTTGGCAGAATAGTAAAGAGTTGCAAACTTTATAAGACAGAGCCACAACTGTCGTTCTGCCAAATTATATATATAATTGTGGTAGAAAGTGTGGAAAATGTTATTAAGTAAAGAAGTAGAAGTAGAGGTTAAACAAAAGAATACTTACCTTGAAAAAATTGGTTATTTTATACCTAAAGAAAAGAAACAACTATGGTTTCAAGGGAAGAAAAATGGTTCTAAATATATAATACCAAAGGATACTAAAATACTTGTTAAAGTTGAAGATTTATCAAAAGGTAGTAATACAATAGTACAAGTACAATGTGATAATTGTGGAAAAATATATGAATTAAAATATAATAGATATCTTAAACAATCCGAATTACATAATGGAAAATTATATTGTTGTGATTGTGCTAATAGTGTATTATTTTCAGGTAAAAACAATAATTTATATAATCATAATAAATCAGATGAAGAAAGATATATAGATAACGAATTATTAAGACATATTGATGGGTATAGTGATTTTATAAAAAAAGTGTTAAATAAATTTAACTATAACTGTTATATATGTGGTTCAAAAGATAATTTAGTAGTACACCATTTAGACGGTTATGATTGGTGTAAAGAAAAAAGAACCGATGTAAACAACGGCGTATGCTTATGTAATAAATGCCATAAATCTTTTCATAGTAAATTTGGTTATAAAAATTCAAAGAAAGAAGATTTTGATAAATTTATAGAATGTGAATATAAACCAAATGAAAAATTAAAAGAACAACCATTAAATATATCTTATAGTAATAGGGTGATATGTCTTGAAACTTTAGAAATATTTAATAGTGCATATGAATGTGATATTATTGTAAATCATAATTTTAAAAATGGCAGAGGTACTGCTATATCTAGTTGTTGTAAAAGAAAAGGTACTTGTGGTGGTAGGCATTACTTATGGTACGACGAATACATAAAAATGACGCAAAAAGAAGTCTTAAATGTATTAAATCAAAAAGAATTTTCTCAACCAAATAAAAGGAAACAAGTAATTTGCATTGAATTAAAACTTTTATTTAATTCTATAACAGAAGCTACAAAATATATGAATAAAATATCCACTTCTAATTTAAGTGGTCATTTAAAAGGTAAAAGAGGTTCTTTTTGTGGTTATCATTGGTGTTATTTAGAAGAATATAAAGATGACATTAAAAATGTTACAAGGATTAATTAATTATGAATAACAACGATAATAAACTTACTATAGAACAAAAAAGATGCAATATAATAAAGTATTGTACCTTTTATAGAAGAAATATAAATCTATATGCGTCACGTCATTTAATGATTAAATTAAAACCATTTCAGCACATAATGCTTTACCTTATGGGAATAAGTCAAGTATATTTTGCTGTTTGTAGTCGTGGTAGTGGAAAAACTTTTATTGTAGCACTTTATGCTTTTTGTAAATGTTTACTATATCCATATAGCGAAGTTCATCTAACTTCAAGCACAATAGTGCAAGCAACAAAAATGTTAAAAGATAAAGCAGAAAATGAACTTTGTAAAAAATTATCACCAATATTAAAATATTATTATGATAATGGTTTGATAGTTTTTCACTATGGTAAAGAAGAAATATGGGTTGAATTTACTATGAATGGGTCTAAAATGTGGGTAGACCCAGCTACGGATTCTGCAAGAGGTGGTAGAGCCACATTGCTAATATTTGAGGAATGTAGATTATTAAAAAAACAAATAATTGATAGTGTATTTACTAAAATGAGTCACCCAAGACAAGCTATGTTTTTAAATTTACCACAATATCAAAATGATAATGGCACACCGAAACAAAGGTGGATAGAAGATGCACAAGAAATTTATATTACATCATCACGTTACAAATCAGAATGGTGGTGGCGTTCTTTTAAAAATGTAGTACAAGAATGTTTTACAAACAAAAAAATAGAATATAATTTCTTTGCTTTTGATATATTTTTAAGTATACAGTTTGGTCTTAAAACCGTCAACGATTATTTTAAGGCTAAAAAAATGTCTACGGATATAGAACACCGTATGGAAGATTGCAATGAAGCATTAGGAGAAGCCGAAGATGCTTTCTTTAAGTTGGAATCTTTTAAAAATAATCAAGTACACAAAAGGGCTTATAGATTTCCGACAATTAATAATATTGCACAAAAAGACAATCTTGGAAATAGAGAAAAACAAGAAGATGAGATAAGATTATTGTGGATAGATTTTGCTTTTGCCAATACTACTGGTGCAGAAGAAAACGACCAATCTGTAATAGGATGTACTTCTTTAATAAAGAAGAATGGTAAATATAGAAGAATTACGGATTATATTACAACACATCCAGCAAGTGATTCTGATGGAATAGACTTAAAAATTAGAGAAATGTTTTGGGATTATAAAGCAGATTATATTGTGTTTGACTTAAGAAACGGTGGAGAAGTTATGTATAACGACCTTACCAAACCAAGACAACATACAAGTAGAAATCCACAAGAATGGAATGAACACGGATTTACCGTATCTAATAATTTAAAATATCATACCGTTACACAACAAAAAATTGAAGATTTAATTAGCAGAACAATAGACCCACAAGCAATACCGTGTTTAATACCAATGCAAGGAACTACAGAATTAAATAGTAATATGTGGTTAGACTTACAAAAAAAGTTGCGTGATGGAGAAATTGATTTACTCATAGAAGATATAGAATTTGAACAACAAATGGAAGATGTTAAAGAATATTATTCAGCAACAGATGAAGAAAGAATGAATATTAAACTTCCATATATAATGACAGAAGCATTAATTAATGAAGCAATAAATCTTTCGCAAGAATGGCGTGAAGGTAAGGTTAAACTTACTGAACCACGTACTGGTACAAAAGATATAATTGTATCATTTGCTTATGGTAATTATGTATCTTCTTTAATAATAAATGATTTAGAAAAACAAGACAACAATGACGAAATTAATTTAGATGAATGGTCGTGGTTGTCGGGATGTTAAAAAACAGAAAGGA
>JAEDGC010000098.1 GCA_016297695.1 Bacilli bacterium | reverse complement strand
TCAATCGCACCCGGAACAGGTGGTTCAACATTAACTTATGGTTATTTACAATTAAAAACACCTTCAACAGCAGCACGTAGAACAGTAAATTCTGAATATGTAGCTGGAGAAGCAAAGAAAGAAAAGAAAACAGCAGATTGTGCTATCATGGGTGGTAAATTCCAACTAGATAGAGTTATTATTGGGACAGCAGGAGCAGCCGATGAATTAGCGTTCCAAGCTAACCAAAAAATCAAAGCAACAGCAAATTTATTTCATTATTTAGCAATTAACGGCACAAAAGCTAGCAATGATTTCGATGGATTATCAGCATTATTAACAGGTACTGAAAACGAATTTACATCAACAATTGATATTTCAACTGCAGCAAAAATTGATTCAAACGGACAAGCATTATTAGACGAAATTGATGCTTTAGTTGCTTCATTAGATGGAAAAGCAACAGCATTATTAATGAATCGTGCTATGCTAACAAAGATTCGTGGTATTGCTCGTAGAGCTGGTTATTATGAAAGAACAACAAACGCATTTGGAAATACTGTTGAAACATTTAATGGAATTCCAATGATTAATTTAGAACAATATTATAATGGTTCAACATCAGTAGATGTAATACCAACAACATCTGGTGGTAAAACTGATATTTATGCCGTAAGAATTGGTTTAGATGGTTTCCTAGGTTTCTCACCAGAAGGTAATAAACTAATCAATTCATATATGCCTGATTTAACTTTACCGGGAGCTGTTAAAGATGGCGAAGTTGAATTAATCGCCGGTGTAGCATTAAAGAATACAAGAGCAGCCGGTGTATTAAGAGGCGTTCAAATTAAAGCAGCTTAAAATTATTGATAATTAAACACTCAAATTAGGAGTAGGAGTCTTAATGCTCCACTCCTATTTTTTATAAAAGGAGGCAATAATTATGTTAAAAAATAATGTTGTAACAAAAAGCGATTATCTTAATGTATTTGGCGTTAATTTAGATTTAGAAGTTCCAAAAGGAGACGAACCTGTAAATGCAACAGAAAGATATATTGCTAGAATTGAAAATTATTGTAATAATATTTTAAAAAAATTTAAGTACCAACCAATTACAGAGAATAATATTGATGAATATAAATTCGGTGTAATGTGTATGATTTATCATAGTTTGAAAGTAGGATTTATGAATTTGAACGGATTAACGGAAGAAGCATTTAATCACTTTAGACAAGGTGGTTTTTGCAACGTGCCAAAGGTGAGAAACAATGGCTAGAGATATTGATTTTGGAAACAAAGACCAAAACATACCATTTAATTGTTATAAAAGCGTAGTAAACGATAAAGGTAGATTAATTAAAGACAATAATCCTTATGAAAGAATTTACTGCCAACAAGAACCAATAAATTTTTCAAGAAATAACATTAATAATTCAACGAGGGCGGTAGGATATATTAGCGCATTTATTACTAACAGTCCAAATCAACTTGAAGAAGATTATTACATTGAGAATTTATATACCAAAGAAGTGTGGCGTATTGTTTCAATTACTAAAACGCCTATAAATCAAGGCAATTATGAAGGTAGCATAAGAGCTCATTATCAATATAGATTGGAAGTGACAAGATAATGGATAATGAATTAGTTATTAACGCAAGTAATTTAATACTATCTATTATTTGTGCAAGTACACCTGTTGACACAAGAAATTTGTTAAATCATACCACAATGAAAATATATGGAAACAAAACAATTATTGAAATTACAGCGCCGAAAGTCACAAATAAAGGAAATGATGATTATGCCCAATATGTAAACTATAGACCCAATTTTAAAAGTGGTAAACCTAATCCTAATTATCATTATGTAGAACGAGCAATTTTACAAGCGTGCAATATTATAGCGTCAAGAATAGGAGCTGAAATAATAAATGAATTATAAAGATTGGTTGCAAAAAACTTTAGGCGATATGCTTAAAGCAAGAGATGAAAGAATTAATTTACAAGTGTACGAACATTCAAACGCAAAGTTTACAGGTGGCGTCCATGATTGTTCAATTATTATAAACGATTTAGGTGGTAGTACGGATACGGATGATATTGTTGTATTACCGATTCAATTAATGTGTTTAAGTTGCGGACAACTAGACGAAAACAACGAAGAAAATACAACTTATGATATATTTTATGAAGTGTTAAAAGAATTTTGCACAACATACAATAGACAATCAATTAATATTGATTTTGATTATTACAAAATGACTTATGTTCTACCTTTACCTATTAATCCGTTAGAAGCTGATTCAGCAACATTTAGAATGAACTTTGCTATTAGTGGTACGTTAACGATTTCTAAAAACATTAGTGATATTAACAAAATTTATATTAATAATCAGGAAGTGCCATTTCTAACCGCAAGATTAGTTTATGCAACAGCGTTATCTTCATCAAAGAAAATGACGCAGAAATTAACGCGAAATAGAATTGAAAACGCTTCATTAACTTTACAATTTGAATGTTATAATAGAAACAATGTTGTTGGAAATATATTTAGAAATTTAAGAAAAGAACTATCAAACAGCAACACTCCGTTAAAATGCAAGCTTGAATTTAATGATACAACAACCGAAGAATATAATTTCATCATATCTAGTGTTTCATTAACAAGTGATAAAGTAAATCCTACAACAGCCTCATATGAACTTGCTTTATATTAATGAAGAAAATTGATATATTAACTATTTTTAAAATAATGATGTTAGCAATGATAGCACTGGTTGTGATTGTAATTAAAAATCAATTAAAATTACATAATGATTATTATTTAGGTATTGCTACAATTGTTTTAGGATACATATTTTATTTATTAATAAAGAAAGGAGACAAAGGAAATGGCTGATAAGAAAATTTACATACATATTTCATCCGATAGTGAAGGTAGTGGTGTTTCTGCTAATCAAACGGTTACAAAAGGTAATGTTTCAACAACAAACCAAAAACCAAAAGAAGCAGGAAATCAAGTTGAAGATAATCAAATACTTTCAACACTTCTTATAAATGAAGCAAAAAAAGTAATGAGTACAGCAATGTCGCAATTTCAAAATATTACAGGTAATTCAATTACTTC
Source organism: Bacilli bacterium (assembly GCA_016297695.1). Lineage (GTDB taxonomy): Bacteria > Bacillota_I > Bacilli_A > RF39 > UBA660 > RUG14121. The sequence continues at coordinate 1,183 of JAEDGC010000098.1, read as the reverse complement.
AAAAAGAATGAACGCAATCACTAGTGTTGCATCTTACGCTACTGCAATAAAAGCAGGCGGATGGGTTGGAGCAATTTATGTTGCAACCGACATCGCACTAAAAGAAGCAGAAAAAGCAATTAATAATTATAAAGCAAATCAACAAATTGAATTATTAAGACAAAGAGTCGGATATTCAAATGTAAATGGAAGTAGGGGTACAAATGGTTAAAAATGTATATATAAACAATAAGTTGTACGAAATAAATAATAGTTTGCCTGTCAAAGATGTAGCAACAGAAGAATTAGATAGTTGTACACTTCAAATATTGAATTCAAACAAAATACAACTTGAACCAATGCAAAAAGTAGTTGTCGAATTTGCTAATAACACGAAAAAATATTTTATAGTGAACACTTGGGTTGAAGAAGTAGCAACATTTGACACTAATTTAAAGAATTACATAATAAGTTGCAGTAGTGAAGCGAAGAAATTAGAAAGAGTACAATTACCTACACTTACAATTACACAACCTTTAGATTCGAGTTTAAGAAAAAAATATTTTCATTATGTTAATTCCGTATTCAATATTTATATCAAGCCAATGTATCCAGACCTAACTATTGACCCGACGTTAATTGAAGAACTAGATAATCAAATTGCAGTTGAAGAAACTTTTAACAACTTAAATGCGAAAGATTTTTTTAATACAATTTTAGAAAAAACAATGAAACTTGTAGTTGTCGAAAATAGTGTGATTAAGGCATTGCCTATCGACCAAAAAAAGAACGCTATCAATACAAGTAATTTGTTTTTTACGACAAGCGAAGAAAAAATTGAAGATTATTATAGTAAAATTAGAGCTGATGTTCAAGGTGTACAAAGTGATAGTCCAACTGTTATTACTGAAGTTGTAGGTATGCGAGCTCCTGAAAACGCAATTTTAACTACAGAAAATGCAATTATAAAATTGTCTCATAATATTAACTATATTGAAAAAGTGGTTGTATATTTACACGCTACAGTCGGAGAACAACAGCAAAAACAATATATTAAAGCAACAATTAATAACGAATCAAGAAAGACGATTGTAGAAAAATCGGAATATGATTTATACAAAGTATCAAATATAGCTAATATGTTTGATGATGACTTAAAAAGAATGCACTTGTACTATGTAAGAGGTAGCAATACAATCGAAGG
>JAEDGC010000033.1 GCA_016297695.1 Bacilli bacterium | reverse complement strand
CAAAATGAAAAAAATACATAATAACCGGGGTCACTATGTATTATAAAAAATAAAAAGCTTGTCAAAATTAATTGACAAACTTTTTAATTCATTATATGATTAATATAGCATAGGAAGAATGATTCCTATGCACTTATCACTCCTACCACTATATGTGGGAGTTGATTAACCAAAACCCCCTGAAGAGAGTTCTAACGAACTCTCATTTTTTTTATTCCTTTATTTATAAGAGTTTATAGAGGACAACTCCTTTTTTAAACTGGTTTATGACTTACGCTATGACTTATTTCCTGTAAAAACTCTACTTTTTAATATTAATTTCCATTAGTTTTAAATATTTTTGTAGTTTATAAAAAATGTCTTGTTTTTCCTCTAAAGGTAGTTCAACACTTTTGTCAATATTTGTAAGTTCATGAATATTTTTTAATATTTCATTAGTTGTCATAAGATTGTTTAAGTCTATTTTATCTTCTAATGTATTTATAACATCTAATACTTGGTCTAAAGCACTATCAAACATATGTGTATAAGTATTTAAAGTTTCTTCAACTTTAGTATGCCCTAAATATTTAGCAACAATAGTAACATTGGCGCCACTATTAATAAGTAAAGAAGCACAACTGTGCCTAAAATCATGAGGTCTAATACGTTTTATATTTGCTAGGGTTGATATATAGTTATTCCTCTCATCTATCTCTTTACTTGCTATTGGAAAATCATAACCATATTCTTTACTACCAAAGACAAACCATTTTCTATTAAAGTTTTTATATTGTTTAACTTCTTCATATAGACTTTTTAGATGTGTAAGTAAAGGTTCTGGTATAGGTAATGTTCTAATGCTAGATTTTGTTTTAACACTAGTAAATTTATATTCTTTACTACCATATTTAGTAGGTACTTGGATATTAATCTTTAATAGTCCGTTGATAAAATCAATTTTATCCCAAGTTAAACCTCTTAATTCGCCTTTACGACATCCCATATAGTATAGTGTTTCAAATATACAAATATATTTTAAATCATCTTCAAAGCTTATAAAGTGTTTAAATTCATCATAAGTGTAAAATTCCATTTCTCTAGGTATTTCATTAGGGTCAGTAAAATTAGTCATTTTTTTATATACATTACTAAAATCAAAGTTTAGTTGTTTGCTTCCATAATTTAAAATTGCCTTTAAAAATTTAAAAATATCATTTTTAGTACTTGTGCATTTTAACTCAGGTTTAGCATCTATTTTCTTTTTCCATTTATTAAAATCCTCAATACTAAATTCTGATAATTTAATATTATCTAAATATTGAAGATGGGGAGCTCTATTATAATAGGTATCAAATGTAGTATCTTTTACCTTTTCTATATTTGTTTTATAATCGTAATATGATGTATAAAGATCTTTAAAAGTCCAATTTGATTTATCTACTAGTTCCTTTGCTTCCACTTTATTTAAAAAATTACGTTCTTCATCTCTAGCTATTTTATTTGTCATATAGCGCTTAGATTTCTTTTGCTGTCTAATTCCATCTTCATCAATATAGTAAACTCTAAAAACCCAAGAACGCCCATCTTTTGTTTTAATAAGTTTACCATTTTTATCGAATTCTTGATATACAGCCATTTTTATAACCTCCTATTGCTTTAATATCGATTTTTGGTACAACAAGAGCAGGAAAAGGAAAAGTATCTTTTACGGGAACGATTTTAATTTTCCTACACATTATTGTGTGAGTTAGTGTTAGTAACACTAGCTCTTTTTTTGCTTCTATATATATAATTACGAATTTGTTAATACTCCCAACTGCCATTTTTCTGTTTTTTTAGTAAAAATGCACAAAAATGAATAAATTTTAAGAAATTTCCCATTTTTTCAATTCAAAAAGGTTTCTCATTCGTATGTATATATATAGGGGGAGAATTTGATTAAATGGTAAAATGCACAAAAATGAATAAATTTTAAGAAATTTACCATTTTTTCAATTCAAATTGGCTTCTTATTCGTATACATATATATAGCATGATTTTAATTGAACAGCATAACACACAAAAATATGTTGTCCATAATAACGAATTTAGAAGTCAAGCTATAAAAAAGGTTTTATTTATTTGATTTATATCTACCAATATAAATCGTTAAAACCTTAAAATTTATAGAAAGGAGATTAAAAAATGAAAACTATATCAGCAAAAGATACTTTAGAAATCATATCTAAACAATGGTGTTCTAGCCAAGATTTTAGTGTTTTATCAAATACGGGTAAAAATACAACTTTAAAATTAATGAGAGAACTAAGAAAACAGCTAGAACAAGATGATTACTTTTTGCCTACAAACTTACTTCCTATGGATAAAGTAGTTGAGTATCTAAAATTAAATATACCTTATCTAAAGAGAGTTAGTAATTTTGAAGGAAAAAATATAGAATTAGAAAACCACTTGCAGAAGTAGAAAGGAGATAAAAAATGAAATTAACATTTAGAGATATTAGAATAATTAATTGTTGGTCATTAGAAAAAATGGCCAACTTGTATAATCTAGATATCGAAACACTTAGAGAATCAGAAGATTACTTAGAATTTACTGATAAGAAAGTAATTTCTGATATATTAAGTGAAATAGGATTGGATTATGATAATTTACTTAGTTTTAACATAACAAATAATGTTGATAATATGGCAACAATGTAAACAATAATAATAGATTTAAAGAAAGGATTTTATATATGAAAAATAATATTAATATAGACAGTATTGTCGGACAATTAAGTGTTCCTTATAAGGACACTTCAATATTAACTACGAGTTCTAAAGGGAGAGAAATTGTAGATTACTACTTCAAATCAGTTTCTTGCAACGATGAGGGAATTGAGAAATTACTTTATGAAGTTATAGGGTACTCTCTTTGTAAAACTTCTGTACTTTGTAGAGGCTTTATCTTTAAGGGAGAGGGTCGCAACGGCAAAAGTAAGATCTTTAGAATTCTTGAGGGTCTGCTCGGAGATAACCAATGTGCACACGAGCACTTAGAAAACTTATCAGGCAATAAGTTAGGAAGTAAATCGACGGTTAAAAACCTAGAGGGTTGTACGGTCTGCATTTCAGAAGACCAAAAACAACCTAAGTTTGTAAATACTTCGTTGATTACTAGAATAATATCGGGAGAACCGATAGCAATAGAACAAAGAGGTAGAGAAAGTTATAACTTAATTCCTTATGCAACTATGTTATTTTCAGTAAATGAAGTTATAGATTTTAAAGGAGCAGGTCTGTATATAACTGATAGATTTTATGTAATTCCTTTCAATGCAACATTTACGGATGAAAATAATAACCGTAATGTTAATATAGGAGAGGAACTTTGTAAGCCATTAGCATTGCAGATTATTGCAACTAGAGCAATACGAGCATTTAGCGAGGTATTGAAAAATGGTAAATTTACAATACCATCTATTGTAGAGGAAGAAACTAAGAAGTATTTTATGGACTGCAACAATGTAGCAGAGTTCTGCGAGTTATACCCTATAAAGGAGATTATTATTAAGTCCAAGTATTATGATGAATACCGAAAGTGGTGTAATCGTAATAATAAGGAAGCAGTAAGTAATGCTATATTTGGAAAGCGAGTGCTAGCTTTCGGATATAGACCAGAGCGATACTCGTTTGGAAACAATAGGCATACATATTATGCTTCGCCAAGTTTCAGTAACTGTGATAGTCAAGATATTTATAATAGATACCTTACTAGTTGTGGTTTATCTGAACAAATGGAGAAAACAACTAGTGAAGAAGTATTAGCTAAATATGATATAACTAATTTTAATGAATATCTATGGTTAGATTTAATAAAACTCTGATAATGCCTCTATGAGGCTCTAGGAAAGCTTTGAGGAGTTTTTATCCTATACGGCGATAAAAAATTTGTAAATATAGATATACCTCTGTAGAGCTTATAGAAGCATCTAGGAGAGGTCTTATCAGAGAAAAGGTTATAACCAAAATAAAAGAGTTAGGATCATCTTGATATACCTAACTCTCTATTTTGGATTTTTACTATGCCACTATACCATTTAATAATGTATTTTCGTTTTCATTTCTAAATTATTTTTTTTCTCATTCCTATTTTTTAATCGTATTTTATTTTGTTTCTTGTTAATATTATCATTTCTTTTAGTATTAGTTCTTAGTTTTTAATTAGTGTTTATATGATTAGAATTGTTTATTTCGTAGTTAAGAGAAATTTTAGCCCCACATACTATAAATTTCGCTTTTGAATTTTAGCATCTACATTGTTAAATAACTACGGCTAGATAAATTAACGGTCTGAGTTCCATTGTGTTACCACAAGTGTTCAGTATGACGGTTAAGGTAGACTTTAATCTTATTCAAATTTGGGTTGATAAGAGAATTACTCCTAAATTGTTCCGTATCTAGCTTGAGCAAGTTTTTAAAATATTACACTAAGATTATGTAAGCGTAGTGTAATAATTAGGACATTATCTCTGAATTGGGTCCGTTCTACAATGTAGAAGTAGGTAATTTTTTGCTTACCATTATTATATATAAGAACTTGAGTGTAATATCTTGTTTTATATAATGAACCAAGTAATTACCTCTAGTCTTACATTTATATACGAAGTATATAAATATTCCAATAATTGAAGTGGTAGGAACTAAGATTTTTACTATGCCACTATGACATATATTAATGAGAATATTTTTTTGGAATTCAGTAAAAATAATTAGAGAGTGGTTGATTTCAAATTGTCTTCTTTATCATAATTATATACGAAGTATATAATTATCCATTAATTAGAATTGATTTATGTATTACAATGAATTTTTTGTTAATAACTTATCTACTAAGCCATACTCTAATGCTTCATCGGAATTAAACCATTTGTCTTTTAATTGAATATCTTGTCTAATCTGTTCTATACTTCTGCCTGTATTATTTGCTAGTATCTTAATAATGCGTTCATTTAATGCATTAGAATGTTCAAAACTAACTTTTACATCTCCAATTTTACCACTATTAAAAGTAAATACCTCATGTATCATAACTTCACTATTTGGAGTTATGTATCGTTTTCCTTTTGTTCCACCACTAAGTAGTACTGCTGCCATTGAGGAACAACGCCCTAAACATATTGTCTTAACATCACTTTTTACTATTTGCATAGCATCATAAATAGCCATCCCATCTGAAACTGACCCACCAGGGGAATTGATATAAAATATTATATCTTTTTTACTTTTAATAGCATCTAATTTTAATAATTGTTCTACTATTTTTTCGGATGTTTCTGTATCAACAGTTTTAGATAATCGAATTATTCGATTATCTAATAAGTTAACATCAGATGGTGTTTTAGGTTTTGTTTCTTTCTCGATATTCTTTCTTGGCTTATTCTGTTTTTTTGTGTTTCCTCTTGTTTTAGTTTCTTTTTTTATGGTTTCCTTTGTATCTTTCTTTGTCATATTTTAATTCCTTTCAATAAATTATAAATACTATATTCTATAATTTTTTTTGTTCCTTAAGTGTTTAATTATATATGGTAAATTCAATTTATCAAAATCATGAGAATTTGTTCCATGTATTGGAATAATAGTATCTGGCTTAACGATATTACAAACTTGAGTTATTCCTTCTGGTGTAGCATGACCACTAGTATGTAGATAATAATAATTTTTAGGAACAAACTTAGACATACTTTCATCAGCATTTTTACCTTCAATGTATCCTAACCATTGAGAATAGATAAATAAATAATTTTTGAAGTTAGGACTGTGCATAAACTTCTTTGAAAAGTAATTACTTCTTACTAGCATACAAAAACCTTTATTTACCATATCATCATATATCTTACTATCAAAATGTTTAGCATCTGAAAAATTATAATAATCTGTATAATCTTTACTTGTTTTTGTTACATAATTAAGAATATCTAATTGGTAATCATCACATATAAATAGTTTATTACCTGCTTTTTTATTTGCATGATAAAAAGAAGCTATTCTATCAATATTGGTAGAAGCACACATTATAAAAATGTATTTGTTGTCCTTTATTAAATTAATAGCTTCTTTTTGTAGCATTTCTTCTGACATAAATGTTTCATCAGTTCTTGAAAGGGTAGTGTGTTCACAAATTAGGATATCAACTTTACCTATACCCTTTAGAAGATTTGGAATATCTTTACCAATAGGGCCATGTGTTCTAAAATCTCCTGTATGTAATACTTTTTTACCTTCTGCTTCAATTAAAAACATATAGCTATCATAAGCAGAGTGGTCCACACGAATAGGAGTTATTTTCATATCGCCAATTTCAATAGGAGAGTTTGGTTCAAATATTTTAAAAGTTTTTAATCTATCTACATGTTCTTGAGTGACTTTAGATATTTTAGGTTCTTTCATTCTGTTTTGATAGATCATAAAAATATCTTTAGCCTGTTCTCCAATATAGATAGGAATTTTTTTCTTAACTTTCATATATTCACCAACATGGTCCATATGATAATGAGTAATAAAAACTGCATCACAACCTTTACTTATTTTAGAAACATTAGCTTTGACTTTGCTTTCGGTATTAGGAAGTTCAGAGCCAACATCAATAAGTATTCTAGTTTTTTTACTTTTTATTTCAGTTATACATCCACCAATTTGGTCTACACCTCTATGTATCTTAATTTGCATATCTATATAGTTCCTTTAAATATAGTTATGCTTCTTGTTTAGATGATAAGAATGTTACTTTTTCAGCAATTAATCTAATTATATTTTTTTCTTCTTCTTTAAAACTTTCAATTCTACCTTTAATACCCAATAAATCACCTTTTTTACAATATTCAAAAGCATTACTTCCAATATTATCTGTTAGCAAAATTGGAACAAAATCAGTATCATATTCTCCATTAATATTTTTATGACTTCTAGGAACAGCAAGTGTAGCTATAAAAGTCTTTCTATCATTTTCATCTAACTCTTGTTTTAGGTCTTGAGTTAAGCGACCTACTAATACAGTTTGATTTAACATAAAATATTTCTCCTTTTCTTTTTTAACGTAATAATAATTTAAACATTCTTTCTAGACAGTTTTTCTCTGGTCTAATTAATCCCTTTATATTATAATAGTATCTATCAATTAAATATTTTGTATATTCACTTGCATATTTGTGATTATAGATATCATCAATATATTCTTGTACTTCTTGTAAGTCTTTATTCTTACGGAGTAATATTAATTGTTCTGAAATATTATTCCTTTGAACTAAGATATCTCTAACTATCTTAGGTGCTTCTTTTTTTATTTCAGCAAATTCTTCAAACGAAATGGTGTTATTTAAGTACCTTGATAAACCTTCGAAATAGTATAAAGCTAAAAACTTTGTAAGATATTGTTTAAAATTGTGTTCTTCAATTTGTTTTTTATTTAAGATAAATGTATGCCTTTTTGTATTTACAATTATCTTATCTCCTTTTGATTTAACTTTTAAATGTTTAAACACCTCTTTTCTTTTATTTTTTTTAACTTTTGCTGATTGAATGTTGTTAAAAACTAACTCTGTGAAATAGTAAACGTTTTCTTCAAAATTCATATTCATAAGTTTTACCCCTAATAAACAAATAACATATTTTATAAATAAATGTTTAATGCATAATAAAAGAGTTAGGGTGTGCCTAACTCTTTCATAAAAGAAAATTACTATGCCACTATGTCAGGGAATAATAAAAGCATAAGTAATGGATATGTCAAAACTTACTTGTTCTTATCCATTATTTATATACGAAGTATATAAATATGAAGTTATAAACCAATATGTTTAGTTGGTAATTCAGTAGCATTATCAACCCAAATTACATCTTTTTTTTCATAAGTTTTTGTTAATAAGTCAACTTTAGCAAATGGAATATAGAAATCTTTAGCTTCAATTACTTCTTTATGACCATATTCATTCGGAGGGCCATATTTATTTATTGAATAAGTAAGACAATTAATTATTTCAAATCTATCAATTTCGATATTATGAAAATCATTAAATACACGTACAGCTTTATCTACATAGTCATATGTTTTGCCATTTGCTAATTGAATTGATTTAATAGCAAAATTATCTGTTTCATATCTAAAATCAAATTTGTTCAAAATTCTTTTTAATTTAGAAACATTTAATTCTAATCTAACTAAATCTATTGCATCACTTTTTCCAAAATTTTTCATTATATCACTCATATAATCAGTTATATAACATTTAACTTCACCATCATAAATATCACAAGTATATACTTCACCATAATCTTCATCATTTTTTAATTCTGATAATAATTTTTGGTTATATTCATCTTTAGAAAGATTGTCTGTTTTTTCTTTATTTAATATAGCATTTTCTTCATCCAAAGTAATATGCTCAAAAGTTGCTTCTTTAATATCTTTAATATAAGCTTCTACTGAAGAAGAATTTGATGACACAGTCATTCCATTTGAAGTGTCATATCCGTTTTCCTTTGCACCATTATAAAAATCATTTAATACTTTATCTATTTTTTGATTATTTAAATTATCATTATAATTATAATTCATTTTATTTAATAATTCTAAACAATCATCATTTAAACATTTAGATTCAATGACAGTTTCGTTTTTCACAGTTAATGATATACTTGGATTAATTTCAACAATTAAATTTATTTCTTCATCATTCATAATATTTTTAATATTATTAATAAATACCTTATTTTTATGATTTATGATTAATTCTTTAATTCCTATACTTAAAATAATTAATAATATAATGATTCCAATTATTAATAATTTTTTATGCTTAATTTTTTTCATAGTAACCACCTCATATAAACTATTGTATTTAAAATATGATATATATAATTTTAATATACACTATGGTACATATATCAAAATTTGTAGTTATCTTTAAACTTTTCCATTATTTAGATAGTATTTTATGTTTTACCATCTATCACAAGATAATTTGTATTCGTTACATACTTGTTCTGTCAATAATTTTGGTTCCCAGTCTGAGTTAGCACCACCCATTTCAGCACCGCATTGAATAAGTAAATTTTCTACAACACCTATATTAACACCGTCATAATCAGAGTATTTACCTTCAGGAATATTAATACTTCTTATCCAAGCATATCCCGAATCAAGACCTAAGTTTGTTATACCTTTATATGAATTAATTTGTTGAATTACCGAATCACTTATACAATTATCACATTTATACATAATATCTCCAGTTATATACATTACATTATCATTTAGGTTAATAATTCCTTTATGAGTATCTTCTTCTTTTGGAGGAGTTATAGGTTGCTGAGTATTATTTTCCTCTGATGATTGATTGTTTCCTGTATTATTAGCATTATTATTTGATGTATTGTTATTATTAGATGAATTGTTATTATTAGATGAATTATTATTATTCGATGTATTGTTATTATTCGATGTATTGTTATTAGTAGAATTATTTTTTTCTTCTTTTTCCCATTTTGCTTTTAGGGTTATATCCTTATTAATTTTTGTATCAAAGTCGAATGACTTATTATCTAATTGCCACTCAATAAATTTATATCCAGTTTTTGTTGGATTTGATGGCTTTGTTGCTTTATCATCTTTTTTAATAACTTGACTTTCTATGATATTTCCACCATTCGTATCAAATGACACATTATAAGTGACAATATTATTTTCCTCTGTTTCAATTTTTTTATTTACATCATCTTTATTTGTGATTTCTATATTAAAATTTATAGTTTCAGATACTTCATTTTTTTCATCTATATAGTTTTCTATTTTATTCCAATCAGTATATATATCAACTTTTTCAAATACAATACCATTATCTTTAGCTGTTTCACATATTAAGTTTAAAACCTTGAATAAATCTTTGCTACTACCTAATAGATCAATATCTTTGTAAATATTTTTAGCATCATCATTTACTAATTCATAGTTAGTAACTTTTGGTTCCTCACAATTAAAATCATCATTGTCTTTTTCAACTTGTTTACAAGTTTGAGTATATTCAAGTTTTATGGATGGATTAATTTTAATATAAGCAACATAATTATTTGTAATGTCTTTTGTTTTGCTTGTATCGTTTACTTTACTTCCTCTATTAAATAATAATATGCTTCCTATAATCAATAAGATTATTAAAGCTGATGCTATGCAAATTATGAATTTTTTGTCTTTAATTAAAGACTTCATTTTATACCACCTCAATTATATTATACCATTAAATTTAAAATTGTAAAACACAGATTAAGTAAATAACTTAAAAATATTAAGTATTTAGTTTATGGTTAAAAATTTATATTTTGCCGATAATATTACTAGGTTAATACTTAAAGTAATTAAGTAAAAGACTTAGGTTGGAGGCAAATATGAATTATACTGATGAAGATAAAAGAAGTTTATTAAAACTAATAGGCAAAAATGTAGATTATTATCGTTATCATTGCAATAATGCTAAAATAATGAATGATAAAGGTTTTGTAACTATTGAAAAATTAGCGGAAGAAATAAACAGCAGTTCAAATATGTTATATAATCTAACAGCTGAGAATGTAGAGCAGGGTGTATCAATAGTTTTTCTTGATAAATTGGCTCGAGCATTAGATATAAGTTTGCATTGCTTCTTTTTAGATACACCAATTCAAAATCCCCCAAAGTATAAAGAAAACTTATAAAATAACTCTTTATATAGAAAATTATAACATATTATTTTTAATGCTTTTAATACAAAATAAAAACTCCTATAATTCAATAATGATTATTGGAGTTTTTATTTATCTAAGTCATCTAATAATTGCTTAGGATGTATTTCTAATTTTTTAGCTATTAGATACATAGTGTTAAGTGAAATAGTTCTAAATGTATTACTTTCTAAATCACTTATAAATCCATAAGACAAACTACACATATCAGCTAATTGAACTTGTGTAAGACCTTTTAATTCTCGATACTTTTTAATGTTCTTACCAACGATATAGTAGATAATATTATTGTCATCACTATTTGTCTTTTTCATCTTACACCTCACTAATAATATTTTTTCATATTATTGTGCTTTTATACTTCGACAAATAGTCGGTTGTGTGGTATAATTGATTGTGTATCCTATGAATTAAAACGTTTTGAAAGTATTCAACTAAAATGAGAGGTGTAAGCATGTTGAAAAGTATATTTCAAATATTAGGTATTGTCGGTTTTATAATTATTTGTATATTAGCGTTTGTTGTACCAAGTAATCCTTATGAGATAATACCGGCGTTAACAGTTATGAGCTTTGATAAGCCATTATGGTTATGTATAATTGTAGGTGATGGCTTTCTGTATTTAATAGTATTATATGCTTTATATAATAGAATTATTGAAAAATTATAATAAATTATAATAATATAATAACTATTTTTATATAATATAATTAAATATAATATATTAACCTAAAATCTAAAGTTTAATAGTTAATATTGTTATAAATTCTATGACTTATTTATGGCTTATAATTTTAACGCTAAGAAAACTTTAAAGGTATCAAAAAAGCTAAAAAGGTCTAAAATAAAGAGCAAAATAAATGCATTAAATTGGAAAAAACTATTAATAAAGTCCCCCCTGAAATCCCGTCTATATGGCGGGATACTTTGTTTATAAGGTCTTTGAGCCATTTTATATATGTATTAGGTACCCAAATAGGTACCCATTTTAATTTAGTTTGTCAATAATGTTAATTATTTCATTCATTTGATTTTTAAATAGATGAGAATATGTATTTAATGTCTCATCTATTTTTGTATGACCTAAATACTTTGCAACTACATTTATAGTTGCACCACTATTAATTAAAAGTGATGCACAACTATGCCTAAAATCGTGTATTCTAATTTGTTTAACTTCTGCTAACTTACAATTTTTATTTTTTCTACATCTAATTTTTCCATTAGTGATAGGTTCCGTATCTCCAAATAAATACCAATCATTATTAAATCCATAATGCTTTTTTGAAATTTCATATAACTTTTTCATATCTTCAATTAATACTTTTGGTATAGGAATATTTCTTATACTAGATTTTGTTTTGGGTGTAGTTACCATATAAGGTTTGTTTTCATCACCACGAGTTGCAACAATGTTTTTATTAACACTTAAATATTGATTATCAAAATCTATGTCTTTCCAAGTTAAACCTCTAAGTTCTCCACGTCGAAGTCCACAATAATATAAAGTTTCAAACATTGTCTTATACAATATATCATCTTCTACAGATATAAATTTTTTAAATTCTTCATAAGTGAAAAATAACATTTCTTTAGGTATTTCATTTGGGTCAGTAAAATTAGTCATTTTGTTATAAGTTGCAGTAAAGTTAAAATTGTACCATTTAGTAGCAAAGTTTAATAATTCTTTAAAGAATTTAAATAAATGATTTTTATGATTAGTTGTATATCCATAAGAATTTATTTGTTTTTTCCATTTTTCAAAGTGTTCAATATTAAAATCTTTTAATTTAACATTATCTAAATCTTTGAAAAACTTTTCTCTATCACGATAAGTCTTTAAGGTTGTAAATTTTACTTTATCTTCTTTATATTGATAAAATAGTGTATAAAGTTCTTTAAAGGTCATATTATAGTTTTTATCCGCTTTATTAGTATTTGATAATAGAAACTCTCTTTCGGCTTGTAATGCCTCTGTTTTAGTGAAAAACTTCTTTGACTTATATTTTCTTCTAGTTCCATCTAAATTCTTTATATAGTCATAAAATATCCATTTACGACCATCTGTAGTCCAATCTTTTTTATCTAATAGTTTAGTAGCCATTATTTTCCTCCTTTGCTATAAAACTATTAGTATCTTCTAAATTCTCTTGATTAAAAATAGAATCATCTACTAAATTGTCTGGTTCAATATATTTAAATTTATATAATCTTTTATCAGAAGTTCTTTTATCTTCAATATAAAGACCTAAACTTTCTAATAATTTTTTATTTCTTGATATTAATTTACCTAATACTGATGGATCAATAAATATTTTTAATTGAACTAGTAAATCAGATATAGTAGATTCAACCTCTTTATTTTTAATTACATAAGTTAGAAGTGCTAGTAGATTAGGATTAAGTTCATTATCTTTTTCATCTTCATTTACACTTAATACCATATTTTTATCTCTAGATAAAGTTATTTTTCTACTAGGATAATTTCTTCCAATATAATTTAAATATAATATATCATCTAAATCTTTATTTTTAGTAAGACATAGACATCCATCCATACAACTTTCAATAGCTGTGCTTCCTAATGGTTGTCCATTTTTATTTAAGTGATGAGTAATAATTACTGTTACATTGTAAGTGTTACATAAGCTTCTTATTTGTGGAATAATAATTTTACTCATATCGTCATATTTATTAATATTGTATTCTTGTGGAAATTCAATTCCAATAAACATATCAATAATAACCAATTTTCCATTATATTTTTGGACAAAATCTCTTACTAAATCATTAATTAAATATATTGTCATTTTATTTGAAAAATCAAACTGAAAAGAATCATCATTTATATTTAAATTCATAAGATCAATTCTTGATATAGTATCACTTGGAGTCATTTCTGTACTAAGATATAAAACAGGATGTTTCTTTGTCTTAAGATTTAAAAAATCTAACCCATTAGCAACTGAATTTGCAAGTTGAAGAGCAAACGAAGATTTACCAACTTTAGCACTTCCTAATATTGCATATAAACCATTTTCTCTAATTAAATTATCAACAATATAATCATTTTCATAATTTTTTAAATTACTATTTCTTAATTCATTTATTGTTTGCATATTATTTCCTTTCTAGTTGTTTTCTTTTGCCATTTTTTCTAAATAACTAATATTAATCTTTAGTTTGTTAACAACTTCAATCATTGGCAATTTATTACTTGGTAAGGTATATCCTTTATCTAATAATTCCTGCTTAATTTGATTTCTAAGCTTAATAGCATTATTTTTACCTATACCAGTAATTTTCATTAAATCGTTAATATCACACCATTGTTTAGATATTAACTTTAAAGTTTCCTTGGCAGTCATTTTTATCCTCCTTTCGATTAAACTATGATGCTTATGAATATATAAACATCAATGTAAACGCAGCCAATGATATAAGGAAACATATATTGTGAGTATCACTCACAATTAAATAATAACACACAATTTAGATTAAAGTCAATACATTTTGTAATCAAAACTCACAAAAATATTTATATTTTATTAAAAGTATGATAAAATGTATTTATATTTAAGTGAGGTGAAATAGTGTGAATAATAAAACACTATCTGAAATAATAAAAAATGCTCGTATCAAAAAAGACATTTCACAAAGAGAATTATCAAGACAAACTGGTATTGATAATAATACAATTGCTAAAATAGAGAATGGCTCAAGAAAGAAACCTAATGCACTTTCATTAAAGAAATTAGCTTTTGTACTCAATCTAGAATTATCTGAACTTCTAGTACTTTCAGGTTATACTAAGAATGATATTGATTTAATTTTAGAAAAAGATTTAAATGAAATAGTTGTATTACCTAATGAAAATAGGAAAAATCCAATATTTTTAGAAAATATGCTAAATAATAATAAGAATAGTTTATTATTTAAAATTTCATTAAAAGAGTTATTAGATAAATCAGATTTTTCAGTACTTGATTCATTTAAGAGTAAAAATAAGAGTGAACAAAAATTTATTTTAGAAGAATTAATAAAATATAAAGATAATAATAATCAAGAAATAAAAGGATTAGAAGAACATATTAAGCATTTAGAAGAGATGTTTAATAAAGATTAATGACACTATGACAGATTAAGTATAGATATGGTGTGTCTAATTTTATCGTCATTGCCGTCATTTAATTGATAAAAAGTAAATTCTATGTGTTATAATATATTGTAGAAAAAAATTTTTCAGGGAGGTTATAAAAATGAAAATAAATAGTAATACTACTGTTGAAGAAGTAAAAGAAAAAACAAGAGATAGTCTAGAAGGATTATGTAATATTAAAAATGACGAAAGTGATAATGGAAAGACATTTAAAGAATTATTTGATACATATAGAACTGGTAGATTATCAACTTTGAGAAAATCTTTTAGTGAATATGATTTTATAAGACTATTTTTATCTACGTTATTAAAAAAAGGTATAATTAAATTTGATTCCGTAAATTTAGGATATAGATTAATTGATTTTTATAGAATTGAAGAATATCATGATTTATTTGATATGCCAGTTGTAAGACAAATAGAAGGAGATTATCTAGATATGTCATCATGTCTTAATAATGCTTATTTGGGTGGATTAATAAGTTCACCAGTGCAAGGAACATATACTAGATTAATTCTTATTCCAGATGCTGATGAAATAATTAATAAATATAGTGAAGAATACAAAGATAAAATGAATAAATTAGTTGATGATTATTTATTACAACAAGAAAAAATGATTACTCCATCAGGCCTTGTAATTGAAGATGTATGTACAGATGACTCTAAAAATTTTCAAACGTTTTCTTGCGGAGATACAAAAGTTACATTTGATAATAATGGATATATTGTAAAAGCTAAAGGTTTCACATCTGTTATGTGGAGTACTCAAAATCAAGATGAAGAATTAATTGGAAAACATATAATCGAACTAGCTAAAATATTAAAAAAATATGCCGCTAATCAGGAAAATTATATAAGCTTTTTAGAAAATGTAGTTTTAAAATTCTATGAAATGAAAACAAAAGATAACATAACTAAAGATTGTAGAACTTGTCAAAATATGAGCTGCAGAGTTGAAAGTAGTGAAAAACCTGTTGAAGATTGTTTAGGATATATTCACCATGAAGAAAGTGGGCCAGTATTAACTAAAAAAAGAAAGCAGGTATCAAATGAAAATAATTAGAAACGATATATGCTATATTGAAAGAGAAGATATTGATTTTATTGGAGTATTACCTCAAAACACTTGTAGTGTAATACAATGGGATGTATATTATTCAATAAAATTTAAATTATTAAGATTGAAAGATAAAGAATCCGTTCAATATTTTTCAGATAAAGATTTTATATTAGATTATGATATGGTTAAAGATTTATCTACCCAAGAATTAGAAGAAATGAGAAAAGAAATAGAAGATAAATTGGAACATTTATCTTTAAAATGGTTAAATGCATCAATAAATACTAGAGAAAAATTAGATAAAGATAAGGAATATAATTTCAATATTAAGTCTTTAAAATATTATATAGAAAGTATTAATAAATATATTAATAATAAAGAAATATATGATAGTGAAATATCTACATTATCTTTTAATAATTTTAAAAAAGTTGAATTAAAACGTTATCCTGCAGTATCAAGAACAGAACCTGTTTCAAGAATACCTGTATCATCAAGTGAAATGGAAAAATTGAATCAGAGTATAAGAAGTAAATGTAAACAAAATGCTAGTGAACAGGCAAGAGGTCGTGATGCTGCTAAAGATTTTCATGTTGGCACAAGTGCAGTTGATGTTGAAATAGAACAAGCACCAGTTAAGAAATTAACTATAAATAATTAGGAGGATTAATTATGGCAGTATGTTATGAGAAGCAGCTATTATGGCTTTAATAAAAAGCTATGTAAGTACAGGTAGTAAAATTTTGACTTATGATAGTGCTAAAAATTTTGAAAAAGAATTAAATAAAAAACTAGATGAATTTGGTCATACAGGAACAGGTTATTTTAAGGAAAGTGATAGAGATATATTTTTTTATTCATGTGATGAATATGGAAATGGATATTTAGTATTAAATTCTAATTTAGGATTAGATGTTTTAGCAATGACTGAGATTATGCTATATCCACTAAACTATTTTAAGGCATTAGATTCAGATGAAGTATTAAAGACAATTAATCTTATTAAAGTTGATGGAAAAATAGTTTCTAGAAGTAAATATTATAAGGATTTGGCAGAAAAATATGGTTTAAAACAAGAACTGTTGGTAGAAAGACCAAAGTTTAATATTTTTGAAGATTGGGAAAAAGTTGGAGAAGATGGTTTTATAGAAAATTATTGCTTATCTGATGCGGAAAAAATGATATTACAAGAATTAAGAAAAACATCAAAAATAGAACAAGAACCTGTATTAAAGAAAACAAGAAAGTAGGAAGATTAACTTTGGAGAAATTTATAACTTATAAATATGATGGGATATTTTATAGTAAAAAAGAATTAGAACAAATGGGTTTTATATTCGTAAGCAGTACAGCAGACTTAGAAAATATAAGAGATATTAAATTGGAAAATTGTAAATTAACTGATTATATTATAACTGAAAAGGATTCAATGATAGAAAATGCTCATAGTATACAAGAATGGATAGATTTTAGTTATAAACATACAGATGAAAAATTTTTTGCTGATTATGGGCAATTTGGTATTTTTCTAAGTACTCAAAAATTTTATGGAATTAAACATAATGATAATGTATGGCTTTTTGAATATGAGCAAGATTTTAATACGGCAATTAATGACTTAGATGAAATTATAATAAATAAAATGCAAGCATTAAGTTTAGATAATTATAATAATGAAAAATATATAAGACAAAGTAAAGAATCTGAAATGAAAAATAAAATTTTAAATATAAATCCAAATGATAACCTGATATTTAAATTAAAATGGCTTGAAATTCCTCTACTTGTTGCAAAATTAGGAGAAAAAGCGATTGCTTCTTTAGATCCAATTTTAAGACAAGAACTATTTCAAGTATATTATGATGGATTACAAGAAAATAAAGACAATGGTTTTACTACAACAGAATTAGTTATTTATAATAAACCTCATTTATATAATTACCTATTAGAAAAAGGTATAATTGAAAAGCATGAAATAATTAAAGAATCAGTATTAACTAAAAAAAGAAAATAGTTTTGTTTTATTTTGATATTGTTAATGATATTTTTAGTTTTAAAGGGATTGGGATTTTCCCATATTGAATTTGCTGGGAGGACAAATTCAGGGCTGGCTAAGACAATAAATTTAATAAAATAAGCATTAGATTTTTCACTAATGCTTATTATTTTTTTCAAAAATTAATGGATTATCATTCTTAATTATTAAATTATATTTTATTAAAAGTATCTCTTTTATTTTTGGTATCATATCATTGATTGATTCTTGATAACAGCATAGCATATCAAAGGTAGAATTAATATGGTTATATAGAGGGGAATCACATAAACAATCTTTATAAAAACAATCTTTTAAATAAAACGCAACAACTTCTGGAATAATAAAACTTATCATATAATTTTTAAAATTATTATCTATTGGAACAATTCTGTTAAAGAATTCATCATCTGATACATCTTTGCCATTTAAAATCATATATAAATATCTTCTTTCAATATAACTTCATCAATAACATTTTTATAATTATTCATAAGTTTAACCCATTCCATTTGATTATTCATTTTATTTTTTTCAGATAGTCTTCTATCTTTTTTCTTGTAGTTATTCATCATAGTTTCAAATTTTATATCACATTCATTACTTACCGAAGAAAGATAGTCAGTAAGTTGATTATTCATTAGTAAGTTTCTATATAATTGTTTTTTATTTTTTTTAATATAATTTAGTCTTAATAATCCATATCTATTGATACTATTTGTGATAGATGTAGTAATATCTAATTCTGATATTAAATAATCGCCTTTTTTAATATAATTAATTTTCATACTTTTTCCTTTCTTTGAAGTAGTAATTTTAGGTACCCATTTAGGTACTAAATTATTAAAATAGACTAATTATTATTAAATTTATTTAATTATTAATAAATGATTTTTTCTTTAAAATAAAGGATTTAATCAAATTTGATTTAAAAATATACTAATTGAATTTTGCCCCCTGAAATTCCCCTCGAGAGAGGGGAATACTTTTGTTTATAAGGGATTTTTAACTATTTTGGATTTATCTAGATACCACACTAGATACCAAATATTATTTTTTAGATACTAAATTATTTTTTTATTAAAGTTTATTTAAATACCTAGATTTAAATTATCTATGGTATTTTTTACATTAGTTAGATTATTAGGAAACATATGAGCATAGGTATCCAATGTTTCTTTAGTACTAGCGTGTCCTAAATATTTTGATACAGTTGTTACAGGTTGCCCAGTATTTATTAGTAAAGAAGCACAACTATGTCTAAAACAATGAAGTGCTATTCTTCGGATATCTGCATTTTTTGCAATTCTACCATTAATTCTAGACATCATTCCGAAGGTTAATGGTTCGTGTTCTCCGAAGATAAACCATTTGTCATTGAAGCCATAGTACTTCTTTTTTTCATTGTATAAATTTACTAAATCATTATATAAAACTTCAGTAAGAGGTAATGTTCTAATACTTTTAGATGTTTTAGGTGGAGTTAATTCATAATACTTTTGACTATCCTTAACACTATTAGCTTGTTTAGTAATAGATACTAACTTATTATTCCAATCTATATCAGACCATTGAAGACCTCTTGCTTCACCACGACGTAATCCACAATAATATAACATTTCAAACATTGCTTTATCATTTAGATTAGTAGTTCCTGTTATATATTTTTGGAATTCATCAAAAGTGTAAACATCTTTTTCTTCTTTCATTTCATTAGGGTCTTTAAAGAACTCTATTTTTTTATAAAATTTCATTAGATTTATATCATACATTTTCATTCCCCAATTAAGAATAATTTTTAAGAACTTTTGAACATCATTTCTAGTAGAGCATTTAATAGGTTTATTCCATAAATCCTGTTGGAATTTATGATATAGATTTCCATCCATATCTTTTAATTTAACATTTTCAAAATCAGTAAAATATCTTCTTCTTTTTAAATATGTTTCCATTGTTCTTCTTCGAACCTTATTTTTTTGAG
>JAEDGC010000032.1 GCA_016297695.1 Bacilli bacterium | reverse complement strand
AAAGCCTTCGGGGGGGGGGTATACTGGTAATATAGAATATACTAGTAGGGAGTGAATCATTTGAAAAAAATAATTAAAATGATAAAAAATAATATATTAGGATTTATATTTGGAGTAATAATAGCAATTTTAATAAGTACATATGCTGCAACACAATTATCAAGTAGTAGTGTATATTATGATAATACAAATAGTGGTGGATCATACAATACCGTAAATGGTGCAATAGATGAATTATATGAATTAGCTAAAACAACAGAATTTAAAATAGGAGATTATGTGCAAATGACTCCAGAAAAAACAACATTTAATATTCCAAAAACATTAACTGGATATACTGTAGATCAAACAATAAATCCTAGCGAATTAAATTTATGGCGAGTAATAAAAATTAATGATGATGCTACTGTAGATATGGTGTCAGAATATGTATCAAGCACAGACATTTATTTTAGAGGACAAACAGGATATCAAAATTATATAGGAACATTAAATTATATCGCTAAACAATATGAGACAATTTATACAATAAGTTCAAGGCATATGGGATATGATGGTACTCAAACAGAATACATAACAGATACAAGTGCCTTAACTTCAACAACTGCACCGCAAAATTCATATACATCAAGTAGTAATGTAACAAGTGAAACTGAAGCAAGAGGATTAGGAGATATGGGCTATGAAACAGATTATAATATAGTAAAAACAGCATTAGGTACTAGAGTGGCTTATAAAGTAGGGACTACAACTGCTACAACCTACTGGATTGCTTCGCGTCGCTATTACTATTACTCTACTAAATGGGACTTCAATGGTCGTTGTGTTTTCTACATTGGTGATTTGAACAGCTACAATATGTTTTATTACGAAAATGGAAGTTTTCCCATAACCAGTAGTAGTTTAGCAATTCGTCCGATAGTGACATTAAAGTCAGGCGTCAAAGCATCAAATGGAGATGGTAGTAGTGCAAGCCCATATGTATTGAATTGAATTATTATTAGATACGTTACACAATATATAATCATTAATTTTTAATATAACTAGATTATTGTAAAATTAATGATATTATGCTATTATAATTTTATAAGGAGGATATGTTATGGTTTGGATTATTGTGATAGCAATCGTTGCTGTTATTATATTGTGGCTTGTTAGTACATATAATTCATTAGTAGTTTTAAGAAATAGGGTTAAAGATCAATGGGCACAAATAGATGTTCAATTAAAGAGAAGATTTGATTTGATTCCTAACTTAGTAGAAACAGTAAAAGGGTATACAAAACACGAAAGTGAAACTTTAGAAAATGTTATAAAAGCTAGAAATACTTATGTTTCTGCAACTACACCAGAAGGTCAAATGGCTGCAGATGGTGAATTAACTCAAGCAATTTCTAAATTATTTGCTTTAACTGAAAGTTATCCAGATTTAAAAGCTAATACTAATTTTATTCAATTACAAAATGAATTACAAGAAACTGAAAATAAGATTGCTAGTGCTAGACAATTTTATAATGATACTGTATTAAAATACAATAATAAAATAGCTGTTGTTCCTAGTAATATAGTAGCTTCTTTATTCCATTTTGAAAAAGAAGCATTTTTCGAAGCTAATACTAACGAACGTGAAAATGTTTCAGTTAAATTTTAAGCTTACTAAAAGTAAGCTTAATTTATTATTAGAAAGGAATTAAAATGAAGAAGTTTTTATTATTTATTGTACTTTTATTATTTCCAATAGCAATAAATGCTGAGGATATTGAATATGATATTACTGATTATTATATAAAAGCTAACATTTTAAATAATGGTGATTTAGAAGTAAATGAATTAATTGTTTTAGATGGCACTTTTAACGGTTATGAAAGAGAAGTTGCTTTTAAAAATTTAGCACTTAAAAGTTATGATGGTATTAATTTCGAACATGATGCCATATACAACGCAAATGGAATATCAAATTATAAAGTACAAGCAAAAAATGTTAATAAAGTAAGTTTTGATACTTTTGATGAAGATTTTAACGAAATTAAAGTAGATGTTAAAGAAAGTTTAGATTCTACTACTTATAGAATGTATTATCGTACAGATGATAAGAAAACAGCTTTTTTATTAAGCTATACTATCGATGATGCAGTTGTTATTCACAATGATGTTGCTGAATTATATTGGACATTTATTGGACAAGACTATACAGATGAAATTAATAACCTTAATATAAGAGTTTATTTACCAAATGAAGATAATTCAGAATATTTTAGAATATGGGCGCATGGTGATTTGACGGGTGAAATTTATAAATATGATAATTCTTATATTGAAGCAACAGCTAATAGAATTTTTCCTAATTCACCAGTAGATATTAGAACTACATTTGACAAATCATTAATTAATGAAGAATCTACTTTAGATCATACTAATACTGATGCTTTAGATAAAATTATAGAAGTAGAAACTAAAAGAGCAAACGAAGCAAATAGAAAAAGAAAAATTAATAAAGTACTTTATTTCATCACACTTATAATTTCTGGGATTATATTTTTATGGCAAATAATAAGTATTATATTAATATATCTAAAATATGACAAAGAATATAAAAGTGATTTTACAAATGATTATAATCGTGAAATTATAGATGATTATAATGTTGAGATAGTTGATTATATTATGAATAAAAATGTAACTCCTAATGCTATGAGTGCCTCAATTATGAATATGATTTATAAGAAAAATATTAAGAGTGAAAAATTAGAAAATGAAAAAAAAGAAGAATATAAATTTACTTTATTAAACAAAGAAAATCTTACTGATACAGAAATAATATTAATTAATTTCTTATTTGACAAAGTTGGCAATGGCCAAGAATTTACTACTAAAATGCTTAAAGATTATGCTAAATCTACAAAAACTTATGAAAGTTTTAATAATTCATATACTGTATGGAAGAAAAATGTTATTTTAGATGGTAAAAAATTAAATATTTTTGAAACTCATGGAAAAGTAATTGCATATTCAGTAATGATGATTCTAATTACAGGAGTTATCAATTTTTTATCAATGATTTTAAATATTGGAACAATTTTTCCATTTATAAATATTTTTTTAGCTATTATCATTTTAATTTATTGCATAGCTTTTTATAAAAGAACTGTCTATGGTAATGAACAATACGTTAGATGGAATGCTTTTAAAAAATTCTTAGAAGACTTTGGTGATTTTGAAAATAAAGATCTACCAGAAATTTCTTTATGGGAAAAATATATGGTTTATGCTACAGTTTTTGGAATATCTGATAAAGTAGCAAAAGTTATGAATGTTAAAATAAAAGAAATGCAAGAAAATGGTACATATGTTGATACATATACACCATATTTCTATCATTGCAATTTAGCACATTGTATTAATAATGCTATTACTACATCTATATCAAATGCTCAAGCAACTGCTGCTAGTGTTGCCTCATCTTCATATAGTAGTGGTTCTGGATTTGGCGGTGGATTTTCATCTGGCGGCGGATTCGGTGGTGGCGGTGGCGGTGGCCACGGATTTTAATACGAAAGGATTTTAAAATGAATAAAAAATTATCAAATTATATGGGGAATATTTATTATTCTTCTAGGTTTAGTTCTATTGTTAAAAACGTTAAATTTTATAGATTTTGAAATATTTTTTGATGGATGGTGGACATTATTTATTATTATTCCATCTTTAGCAGATGTTATAGTAAATGATCATAAAATTACAAGCTTTAACTTTTTATTACTAGGTTTATTATTACTATTAAAAAGTCAAAAAATAATTGAATCACCAATAATAATATTTATTTGTATTTTAATAATTGAATTAGGGTTAAAAATTATATTAGGTAAAAGTCCTAAAAGAACTAGTAAAAATTCCGATAATTACATTGGTATTTTTGGTGAATCAAATTCTTCAAATAATGATCCTGATTTTCAAGGCTGTGATATTGTTTCAATATTTGGAACAGTTAAATTAGATTTAACTAAAGCAACAATTAAAAATGATATAAGAATTGATTCTATAAATGTTTTTGGATCAGTATATTTAACCGTTCCAGAAAATGTAAATGTTAAAATTAATGGTATAAATATCTTTGGCTCTAGTTATCCAAAGAAAAATGAAACAAATTGTCCATATACTATATATATTGAATCAGTTAGTGTATTTGGAGATATTAGAATAAAATAAAAAACTTCATTTTGAAGTTTTTTTACTTTGCAGCAAGCACATATCCAATTAATGAAGCAACAATACTGCCAACCATTAGTATTAATAATGACCAAGCCATTATTTTTCTTATTTTTTTATTCATTTATATCACCAACAATAATTTATCATAAATACCAAATAAAGTAAATATTATTTAATGAGGAGGATTACATGAATAAACTAATTAAATATAAAAAAATTATAGTAATTTTTGGAATAATTATCAGTGTTTTATTTGGAATATTTATTTTTTATAAAATAAGTAATAATAGTATGAATTATTTATTAAGTAATTCTAATAATCTAAACTATATTAATTATAAAGTGATTATATTTCATATTTTACTTTTTGCATTTGCTTTAGTTACTTCTTTTTTGGGAATAGGAATAATTACTTTATTTATTTATTTGATTTTTGAAAGTATAATTATTGGATTTATGTCATCATATTTTATTTCGTTATATGGTATAAATGGCATTATGTATTCGGTGATTTACACTTTAATTTATAAAGCTTTATTAATTTTTTTAACTATAATCTTAATTTTTAAATTTATAAAGTTATTAAAATTTTTTATAAAGTATTTAACAAAAGAAAAAATTGACATTACTAAAACAATAGCAAATTCCATTATTATCTATATAGTAATTATTTTAAATGATATATTTCTTCTATTATTTGGTAAATATATAATAAATATTTTTTCTTTCATGATAAAGTGATATAATAACATTAGAAGAAGTGATTATGATGAAAGAAAATTTTATTACCAAAATTAGATACAAAGAAATAGATTTTTATATTTATGAAATAAATGGAAATATAGTTATTAAAACTTTAAACCCAGTTTCAAAAGACTTAATTTTAGAAGTTAAGAATTTGGTATATGATAAAAATACAATAAAAACTGATAAATCTAAAAAATCTAAAAAAAGATTTTATATTTTTGAAGCAACAATGGCTCTAGGAATATTTATTGGAACATATTCAAATAAAGAAATAGATTCCTTAAAATATGATGCTAATGTAATAAAAAATGCAAAAGATGAAATGTTACTAGAAAACGAAGAAAATGCTGATTTTGATAATGAATTGTTTTCTAAATATGTAATGGCAATCTATAGCAATAATAATTTATCTGAAGAAGATAAAAAAGTTTTTATAAATAGATTTCATTATATAAATGAAAATAAAAATAGTATTAATTTAGAGGAAATTTTAAATACTTTAAGAAATATAAAAATAATAAGATATGATTTTCAACCAGAAAATATTTTAGGAAAATTTATAATAGATGAAAATAATGATCCAGTGATTGTATTGTATCAAAATGCAGATGAAGAAACTTTAATTCATGAAGTATATCATGCTCTTAAATTTAATAAATACTATTGGGGTGATATCTATTTTTACAATAATACTTTTATTGACGAAGATGAATATAAAAATTTAAGTGCTGATGCAAAAAGATCTTGTGAAAAAATTGAAGTATTAGGAAAAATGAACGAGGAAGCTCACACTGCAATTCTTACCGCAGATGAAGAAAATACAGAAAATATTTATATGTTTTATAACAAAGAAATATATATATATAAAGTTTATGAGTCAATATTTGGTAAAGAAAACATGGAAAAAATAATGCTTTCACCAAATTGCATAAATGGTTTTTTAAATAATTTATTAGAAGTAGGGTGTACTAAAAATCAAGCAATAGCAATTGTAAGCCGTATGGATATATATAATTCTTTTATTCATAAAGAAGAAAATGAAAGTTCACTAGATATGTCATATTTAACTTATCAAATTTGCGATGATATGGCTTATGTATATGAAAAAAAATATGGCAATATTGATAATGATTTATTAAAAATAACCATTTTATCTTTAACAAATAATTTAAATTTTGAAAATGCCAAAGAATTTAAGTGCTTATATAATAATCCAGATTTATTTGATGACATATATTCCAAAAACATTAGTATAAATAATTATTTAAGTGATGAAATAAAAGATAATTATGGTACAAATGAATATGGTGTAAATAATATCTTAATAGATTATTTTTCAAGCGAAAATCCTCAAATATATATTGAAGTAAATAATTACGACAAAATAATTTTAAATTACGAAAAAAATAATATTACATATTGTGATATTATTGGTGATTCCGTTTCTTCACAATATACTTATAAACTGTATACCGATTACTACGAGTTTGCTAAAAATCAAAACAATAATGATGAAACATATGCAAATTATTTTGCAGCTATTTATGCTAACGATTCGCTTTCAGTAGAACAAAAATCAAAATTTATAGATTTATATCCTTTTTGGCTACAATATTTAAATGATAATAATAGTAATGACATAGAAGAAAATAGAAAATTACTATTACTTGGCAGTTATCAAAAAATTGATACTTTTTTTCAAGGAATAATTGATAAATACTCTGTAATAAATCAATCTTATTCAAAATGATTTAGTTAAGAAAAGTAAAAAAATATTTTTTTAAAGTATGAAAATTATATAAAGATTTTTAATCTTTTTTTTTTGATTTAATTAAGTTATAATACTTTTAGTTAGGAATGATTTTATGAAGGAAAAAGTAATAGTTGGAATATCTGGTGGAGTAGATAGTGCAGTTGCTGCTTACTTATTAATAAAGCAAGGATATGATGTAGAAGGTTTATTTATGCGTAATTGGGATAGCATGATAAATAATGATATTGATGGTAATCCTAATTTAAATAACAATATATGTCCTCAAGAAGAAGATTACAATGATGCTTTAAAAACATGTGAAATTCTTGGTATAAAACTTCATAGAGTTGATTTTATTAAAGAGTATTGGGATTATGTATTTACCTATTTTTTAGATGAATTAAATAAAGGAAGAACACCAAATCCTGATTTACTTTGCAATAAATATATTAAGTTTGATAAATTTAAAGATGCGGCAAAAAAACTTGGCGCTAAGTACATAGCTACGGGGCATTATGCTAGAACTAAGGGTGCAAAATTATTGCGTGGATTAGACAATAATAAAGATCAATCTTATTTTTTGGCTCAAGTTAGTACACAGCAACTAAAAGATGTTTTATTCCCTATAGGAGAATTAACAAAACCAGAAGTTAGAAAAATTGCAACAGATATTGGTCTTAATGTTGCTAATAAAAAAGATAGTACTGGAATTTGTTTTATAGGAGAAAGAAATTATCAAAAATTTTTACATAACTATTTAAAGCCAAATCCTGGAGATATAGTTAATGTTAAAACTAATGAAGTAATTGGCAGACATACAGGATTAATGAATTATACAATTGGTCAAAGAAAAAATGTTGGATTATCTGGTGATAGCGAGAAACATTATGTATGTGGTAAAGACACTAAAAATAATATTTTATACGTTTGTTTTAATGATGATGATTCATATTTATATTCAGACTCATGTATAATAAATAATATAAATTTTATTAGTAGTAAGCATCCAACTTTTTGTACAGCTAAATTTAGATATAGAGGAGAAGATCATCCAGTAAATTTAGAATATATTAGTGATGATGAAATTTTAGTTAAATATCCTGGACTTGCTAAATCTGTTACTCCTGGACAAGCATGTGTTTTATATTTAGGAGAAGAGTGTATAGGTAGCGGAATTATTAATGAAGTAAGAAAAGACAACAAAAAATTATGGTATTTGTAAAATTTTACATATGTTTACACTTGACATTAAAGTGTATAATGGTATAATTATTTATGTAAAGAATATTGCTTTTTTATTCTTTTTGTGAAAAGGAGAGTAATTTAATGAATAAATTAAATGAATTATTACAAGAACTTGGAATTTCCAAAGTTAATTTAGCGAAGTATTTAGGTGTATCAAGACAAATGGTATATAATTATCTTGAATTAGATGATATAAACAAATGGCCAAAAGAAAAGAAATTGCTTTTATTCAAATTATTAGATAT
The DNA here is from genome assembly GCA_016297695.1 of Bacilli bacterium. Classification (GTDB taxonomy): domain Bacteria; phylum Bacillota_I; class Bacilli_A; order RF39; family UBA660; genus RUG14121. The sequence continues at coordinate 12,107 of JAEDGC010000032.1, read as the reverse complement.
TGATGACGGAAGTGAAGCAACTTTAGAAAAAATTAAGGTTACAACTGAATATTTAATGTCAGTAGAAAATAGATTAAATCAATCTTTTAAAAATCAAAATCATTTGAATAGTTTCTTTGATTTAAATGGTATGAATAAGCAAGAACAACAACTTGTATCTGATATTACATATCTTTTAAAAGAAAAACTAACAGATGATGTAAATAAAGAACAAAATTTTTATGCTATTACTTATTTATATCAAATGTTACAATCCTTAGACAATGTACCAGAAATTAAATATATTCTTGGATATATGTCTAAAACTACTGGATTTACTGATCCAGAAGATTATAAATTTGAAGCTGACAAACAATTTATTTTTGAAGGAATTTTATATACTGCTTTAACTGTATATAATAATGGTGGAGCATCTCGTAGTAGACTTGCTGAATCACATAAGAGATTTGTTATGGAAATCCAACAAAAAAATGAAGAAAAAATTTCTCGTACACAACAATTAAATACTGTTAAAATTCAAGCATTAAAAGAATTAGGATATACTGAAATCAAAGAAGAAAATGCTGCTGAAGTACTTGAAAAAATGGCTGAAATTGAATCAAGAAAAGTTTAAACTAGCGTTGCTAGTTTTTTAGTGCAATAATAACAATATTGCGCTTTTTATTTTGTTTTGGTATATTATTAACGTGATGAATATGACTTTTAAAAAAATATATATTGAGATAACTAATAATTGTAATTTAAATTGTAATTTTTGTATAAAAAATACAAGAGAAAAAAGATTTATGAGTATAGATGAGTATAATACTGTTTTAAATAATATTAAACCATTTACAAAGTATGTCTATTTACATTTGATGGGTGAACCACTTTTACATCCAAAAATTAATGAAATTATTGACATGACAACCATAAATAATATTAATGTAAATATAACAACTAATGGTTTTTTAATAAATAGAGTAGAGAATAATAAAAATATAAGACAAATAAATATTTCTCTTCATTCTTATGATGAAAAATATAAGGTATCTTTTGATAATTATATAAAAAATATATTCAATGCTACAGATAGATTGCAAAAAAATAAAACTATTATTAATTATAGATTATGGCTTAATTCTAAATATTATAATAAGTTTATTGATGAATTAGAAAATAAATATAATAAAAAAATAATTATTAATCAAAACGGTAATTTTCAATTAGATAATAATGTTTATATTTCGATAAAAAAAGAATTTATTTGGCCTAAAATAAAAACTAAAAGAGAAGGGGAAGAGTCTGAAAATATAGGAACTTGTCTTGCATTAAGAGATCATATTGGAATTTTATCTAATTTAGATGTTGTTGCATGTTGTTTAGACTCTAATGGCGATATTAATTTTGGAAACTTGAATAATATACCATTAAAAGAAATAATTAATTCTGATAAATTCAAATACATAAAAACTAATTTAAAAAATAATATTAAAACTGAAGAATTATGTAAAAACTGTAATTTTTATAAAAAATAAACCCCCTATTTGTATTTTACACCAAAAGAGAGTTAGTTAATTTAATTATCTCAATTATGTTATCTATTATTCATTAACTTATAGTAGATTAACATAATTATGTTTTAAGACACTTCTGTGAAATGAATCGAAATTGTATTTAAACGTATATATCATTATTCGATTTAAAATCTTTTTTAATTTTTTTAAGATAAACCCCCTATTATTAATTTAATAAAAATAGGGGGTTAATTCTAAGCAATCGAAATTCAAAAAGATGGGTAATTATCCATCTCGATTTAAATTATGTTATTTTATTATATATAATATAAATGAGTAAATTTAAATAATTATAATTTATAAAATTAAAAATAAATTTAATTAAAAAAACTAATTTTAATATGATATTTTAATTATAATTAGTTTTATAAAAACAAGTATAATAACATTAAATAATAATATAATAATCAATTACAAATTAGAATAAAATATTTCAATATATAAAATAAATAGCAGCAATATTAAACTTCATATAATATATATTATGTAAACTAATATTTTTTATCTGCTTTTATAATTAAGAAATATGGTTTATGAATACACTCAATATTCCTTTTTTTATCTAAATATGGATTTACTGGTTTAGGTTCTAAAACTTTATTGATAATAAAATTATTTTCTATTAAACCATTTATTATTTGTGAAAACGTTCTATGATATTTAATAACATTATCAGTAAGCCAAAAAATATTTCTTTCTCCTGGTTCTTGATAATTAGATAATACATATCCAGTAGGATTTCCATCTGCATCATATAACCATTTTTTACCTTCTTTTGGTGCTAAAGTTATTGGATGTTCTAATGAAAAAATAAACTTTCCGTTATCTTTTAATAAATTATATATTTTTTTGATTAAAAGATCATAATCTTTTACATAATGAATTGCTAAGGAAGAAATAATTAAATCAAATTTTATATTTATTTTATCAATATCAATCATATCTATACATAAATAATCTACTTTATCATTCTTATTAAATTTATTTGCAAGATTAATCATATTATGTGAAATATCTACCCCTACTACTCTACTAGCATTCCTTTTTAATAAAAAATTAGAATTTTCCCCATAACCACATCCTAAATCTAAAACAGTTTTACCAGTTAAATCTTGGTCAATTAAAGAAAATAAAGCTGGTAGTTCTTCATTTATATTAGAATTATCTATTTCTTTTCTTAATTTTAAATATTCATCAAAAAATTTGCTATCATCATATTTATTTTGACTCACTTTAATCACCTATTATTATCATATCATAATATTTTAATAAAATACTCAAATATTTTGTTACTATTTACATCAAAATATAATGACTCAGGATGCCATTGTAATCCTAAAAAAAATTTTTTAGTTGGTATGGATATTGCCTCAATTATATAATCTTTACTATATGCTATCCTACTTGCTTTGGTATAAGTTATATAGTCTTTGTGTCTAGAATTTACAGTTATTCTTTTTTTATTTAAAATTTTATATAAAATACTTGATTCATCAATTATTACTTCATGACTATATTCTTTATTTGATAAATGATTATTCGTATTTAATCTAGAAATTTTACCATCAAATAACAAAGCCATTTCTTGCATTCCAAGACATATTCCTAATGTGGGTTTATTTTTTATATATAAATATTTTAATAATCTATCGACATTTTTATTAAATTGATCTCCACCAGGAAGTATTACACCATCACAATTATCAATAATTTCTTTTATTTTTAAAAAATTATAATCAGTTAGATAAAAATAAATTGGAATTACTTGATATTTATCCAAAAATATCATTAAGTCTTTATTTACAGATAAAATTTTCTTATCTGAAATACTTAAATTATCTCTTAATAATATAGCAATTTTTTTCACAAATCCTCCTTATAATATAAATAAGCTTATAAATAGTGCTATAATACCCATTATTAAGCCTAATTTAAGGCTTTTTCTGCTATTATGGCTCATTGCTTCAGGAATAAGCTTTTCAAGGCTTAAAGATATCATTATAGCACAAACAATAATTAGTAAAAATGAAATTAGATAATCACTTATATAGTTTTTTAGAAATAAAAAAGCAAAAATAGCACCTATTGGTTCTGAAATACCAGATAAAAATGTTTTTAAGAGAGCTTTAGATTTATTTTTAGTTGAGCAATATATGGGAGCTGCAATGGCAATGCCTTCTGGAATATTATGAAACATTATTGCTACTGCTATTTTTATACCTATGTTTATATCATAAAATGAAGTGATAAATGTACTTATTCCTTCTGGAAAATTATGTAATATAAGAACAATCATATTTAAAATACCAATTTTATATAAATTATCTGTATTATTAATTAACTTATTTAAAATTTTAATGATTATTATTCCTATAAAAAAAATTAAACTAACAATCAATATAGTACTAATAAATGAATACTTATTTAGCAATGTAAAGAAGGAATTTGGAAATAATTCAACTACAGAAATTCCAATCATTATTACTGCCGTAAATGATAGACAAAAAGTTATAAATTTATCTATATTTTTAATTTTTAAAAATATTACTAATCCCCCTATTACAGTGGATAAGCCTGCAATTGTAGAAATTATTAAGGCATTTAATATCTGCATAATATCACCATTAAATTATATTTAATAAGACAATTATATATGATAAAAAGCCTTATTTAAGGCTTTTTTAAATTACTTTTATTTTCATTAAATTAGTTGTTTTTTTTAATACCTGTATTAGAAAATTATCCTGTACATCATCTTTTTCTAAATTTATAATTTTTTTGTTTTTTCTAATGCCTCAATTACCTATGATTTGATGAGTTAATTGGAATAATAATTAATCTATTATAATTAAAAATAACTAATATAAGTTTAAAAAATTATTAACTTCATATACTATTAATGTAAATGAAAATTTGCCGATATTATGTCAAAAGATTGACTTTTAAAATAATATATAGTATATTATTATTGCATTTGAAAAAGATGCATTAATATGTAAATGTTAATCGCTTCTAGGTGGTGCGAGCAATAAATGATCCTAGTCGTGAAATGTTAATCGCTTCCGAGTGGTGCGAGCAATAAATGATCTCGGTTGTAAATGTATGAAAACTCTGTTAATTTAATGGAGTTTTCTTTTATGTTTGAATTATGTATAGGAGTTGATAACTTGAAAGCACAAACAGGATATTTATATCATATTAAAGACGAATTTTTTGATAGAATCAATAATAAAGGTTTAATGATAAATCATGAAAATGGACACTCTAGACCATCCTATTTAGCGATAAAAGATGATGATATATTATGGTTTATTCCTTTAAGCACTAAAATTGAAAAATATAGAACTATTATTGAAAAGAAAGAATTAAAATACGGAACTTGTAAAACTATATTAATCAAAAAAATAGCTGGAAAAGAACAAGCAATTTTAATTCAAAATGCATTCCCAACATTAGAAAAATATATTCAAAATAGACATACAATTGATGGTAAATTTATAAAAATATCATCTTCAGTTGAAAAAGAAATTATAAATGATTTTGAATACATGTTATCTTTAAAATCTAGTGGATTAAACTTATTTTTTACAGATATAGATTATATTAAAGAATTAATGTTAGAAGAATTAAAATAATATATAAGAGTATAAATAACTAAGAATAAAAATGCTACAACTCCCTACTATAAATCATCTATTGTAGAAATTTAGTTAGAATTATATATGATAAAAAGCCTTAAATAAGGCTTTTTTAAATTACTTCTATTTTCATTAAATTAGTTGTTTTTTTAATACCAGTATTAGGAAAACCTCCTGTAATTATTACAGTATCATCTTTTTCTAAATTAATAAACTCTTTTGCTTTTTCTAATGATTGCTCTATTACTTCATCCGTAGTTTTTAAAATTGGTACATGAGTAGTATATACACCATAATTTAAGGATAAGCTACGACAAACATCTTCATTAGGACAAGCTGCTAGTATTAAGCAATTTGGTTTTAAATTACTAATTTTTCTAGCCGTAAACCCGCTAACAGTTGATGCAACTATTAGCTTAGAATTAAGCATTTCAGCACTTTCTACAACGCAAGTAGAAATCGCTTGTGTTAAACCAACTCTTTTTTTATAATCAAAACTTCCTTTAAAATCAACATGTTTTTCAGTATTTTCACAAATATTTGCCATAAATCCAACTGTTTCAACTGGATATTTTCCCGTAGTTGTTTCTCCACTTAACATAACAGCATCTGTTCCATCTAAAACAGCATTAGCAACATCGGATACTTCTGCTCTAGTAGGCCTTGAAGATTTTTTCATAGATTCTAACATTTCGGTTGCAACAACAGCTATTTTACCTTGTTCACGACATTTTTTGCAATATAGGTAAATCTTCCATTTTGGCTTCAACTCCAAGATCACCACGAGCAACCATAATTCCATCACTTTCTTCAATTATTTCATCTAAATTTTCAATTCCTGTAACACTTTCGATTTTAGAAATTATTTTCATATCTGCACGATTATATTCTTTTAAAATTTTCTTTGCCTCTAAAACATCTTCTTTTGTAGATACAAATGATAAAGCAATAAAATCTCCATCATGTTTACAAGCATATATGATATCTTCTTTATCAGTTTGACTAATAAATGGAATATCTAAATGAACTCCTGGAACACTCATGCTTTTTTTATTACCTAAAATTCCACCATTAATTACTTTACAATTTACATAATTATCATATTTTTCAATTACATCTAGACGCATCAAACCGTTTTCAAGTAATATAGTATCTCCAATTTTCAAGTTATTTAAAGCTTCTTTATGGTTTACAGAAAATCTTTCTTCATTACCAATAACTTCATCTTTAACAATTTTAATTGTATTTCCATCAATTAATTCAATTTCATCATTTTCTAATATACCATTTCTAAATTCTGGTCCTTTAGTATCATATAATATTCCAATTGAAATACCAGTTCTTTTCCTAACTTCTTTAACGCATGCTACAACATTTTGTTTTTCTTCTAAAGTTGCATGTGAAAAATTTATTCTTGCTACATTCATTCCATTTTTTACCATTTTTTCCATTGTATCAGGATTGCAACTACTTGGCCCAATACTGCAGATTATTTTAGTTTTTTTCATTTATATCCTCCTTTTTTTCAAACGAACATAATTTTATCAAAATTAAATTTTCTTGTCAATTTTTTCCATAAAAAAATAGTTTTAAAATGGATTAAGAATCATAATTTAGAGCATAATACTATTAGGAGGTAAGATTATGAGTAGAAATAGTGCAAAAAATAGTGCTAGATCTAATGCCAGAGCAAATGAAAAAAGTCGTGCAAAATCAAGTGCTAGAAATGAAGAAAAATGTTCTGCTAGATCTAACGCTAGAAACGAATCTAGAAACCAATCTCGTTAATATAAATAACGACGTAAAAAGAAGACATTTTAGTCTTCTTTTTTTGCTCTTGGATGAGAACTTTCATAATCTTTTTTTAATTTTTCATTTAAAACTTCTGTATAAATTTGAGTAGTAGATAAATCACTATGTCCAAGTAATTCTTGAATTATTCTTAAATCAGCTCCATTATTTAATAAATGTGTAGCAAAAGAATGTCTTAAAGTATGTGGTGAAACGTTTTTATTTATGCCCTGCTTAAAACAAATTTCTTTTAAAATTTTAAAAAATCCTTGTCTAGATATTTGGTTACTTAAATTATTAATGAATAAAAATTCATTTGTTTTTCTTTTTAATAAAATAGGTCGATAATCACTTAGATATAATATCAAATATTTTTTACTTATATCATTAAAAGGAACTATTCTTTCCTTACTACCTTTTCCAATAATTCGAATATAATCATTTGTAAAATCAATATCTGAAATTCTAAGGTTTATTAATTCACTAACTCTTATTCCTGTTGCATATAATAATTCTAACATTGCCTTATTACGAAAATCATATGCCTTATTTAACGGAAAATTTAATAGTTTATTTACTTCTTCAATAGTTAAATAATCTGGTAGTTTTTTTTCTATTTTAGGTAATTTTATATTTGCTAAAGGATTAGTTTTTGTGATGTTTTCTTTTATTAAAAAATCATAAAAATTATTTAATACTGTAATGTAATGGGCTTTTGTTCTAGAACTTTTTTCATATTCTTTTTCTAAAAATATTTGTATTTCTTTAGTATCTATTTTTAATAAATCTTTGTTATTTATTGATAAAATAAAAATATTTAAATCATCACTATAAGATGAAATAGTATTTAAAGATAACTTTTTCTCATATTTTAAATAATCTATATATTTAGTTATTAGAACTTCATTATTCATAAGTGTCTACCTCATAAATAATTATACTACTTTTCTTAGAATTTTGGTATAATTAAAGAGGTGATTTTATGAGATTACTTGCAAATGAACAAAGGCCTTCAAAATTAGAAGATATTATTGGTCAACAACACTTGGTAGGTAAAAATAAAGTATTATATAATTTAGTTAAAAACAAAAAAATATTTTCGATGATCTTATATGGTAAACCAGGTATTGGCAAGACATCTATTGCAAATGCTATAGTTAATGAACTTGGAGTCAATCATCGTTTTTTAAATGCTACGATTAATAATAAAAATGATTTTGATATTGTTATAGAAGAAGCTAAAATGTATGGTGAAATGGTTTTAATAGTAGATGAAATTCATCGGATGAATAAGGATAAACAAGATTTGTTACTTCCCCATATTGAAAGTGGTTTAATAATATTAATTGGTCTTACTACTTCAAACCCTTATCATAAAATCAATCCAGCTATACGTAGTAGATGTCATATATTTGAACTTCATGAGTTATCCAAAGAAGACATAATGAGTGGTTTAAAAAAAATTAGTAAAAAATTAGATAATATTTCTATTAATAATGAATGTTATGAAGTAATTGCTGAGTCTTCATCTGGAGATTTTAGAAATGCAATTAATATTCTAGAACTTGCTTATAATAGCTCACCAAACCACAAAATAACGAAAGACTTTTTAATAAATCTAAATATTAAACCTATTTTTTTTCATGATAAAAATGAAGATGGTCATTATGATGTAATATCTGCTTTACAAAAATCAATTAGAGGATCTGACCCGGATGCTTCTCTTCATTATTTAGCAAGACTTATAAAAGCCGAAGATTTAGATATTATATGCCGTAGATTGATTGTTATTGCATATGAAGATATTGGGTTAGCAAACCCTGCTATTGGTCCAAAAATAATTGCAGCAGTTGAAGCTGCTGAGAGACTTGGATGGCCAGAAGCAAGAATCCCACTTGGAGATATAGTTATTGAAATGGCTTTAAGCCCTAAATCTAATTCAGCACATATTGCTTTAGATGAAGCATTAAATGATTTAAATAAGGGAAATACAGGCAACGTGCCAGATAACATTAAAACTAATAGTTCGACATACTTATACCCTCACAATTATAAAAATGATTGGGTTAAACAAGAATATATGCCAAAAGAATTAATTGGTAAAAAATACTATCATAAAAAAGATAATAAATATGAAAATAATTTAGAAAAATTACATAAAGAAATGAAAGGTGAAGAATAATGAATATTGGAATTATTGGATGCGGAGCTTATAGCATGGCTATGGCTAAAAGAATTGGTAAAAATCAAAATAATAAAATAATCGTATGGACTGAAGATTCAAAAAAAGAAGAAGAATATAAAAATACAAATAAAATTAAAAGTATTTATAAAGATGAAGAATTTTTTAAAAATATAGTTGTTACTAGTAAATATGAAAATTTATTTGCAAATATTGATATTCTATTTATAATGACATCTTGTAAATTTTTAAATGAAACTTTGAAAAATATCAAAAAATATTATAATAAAAAAATTCCAGTTATAATTGGAACAAAAGGAATTGATAATGAAACAAAAAAATATAGTTCAAAATTAGTTGAAGAAAATTTAAAAACTAAAAATATTGCAGTTATTGCTGGGCCTAGTTTTGCAATTGATATTTTGAATGATGAAATATTAGCTTTAACTGTTGCAACTAGAAAAAGAAAAATATTTAAAAATTTACAAAAAATATTTAGTGATAATAGAACATATTTAACCAAAACTACAGATATTGAAGGCATACAATTATGTTCAGCTTTAAAAAATGTTTATGCAATTGGGGCCGGTATTTTAAATGGTCTAGGTAATGTTCAATCTATTAATGCAATATATTTAACTAAGGTGATCAATGAAGTTCATAACATTCTTTATATGCTAGATAAAGAAGAAATTACTGTTTTATCATTAGCAGGTATTGGTGATACTATAATGACTTGTAGTGATAGTAAAAGTAGAAATTATACCTATGGTATTAAATTGACTGCAAAAACAAAAAATACTGCTATTAATTATTTAAAAAATAATACTATTGAAGGTTATGAAGCTTGTAAAACAGTTTATGATATATTAAAAAAGAATAAAATCAAAGCAAATTTATTAATTACTATTTATGATATATTATATAATGAAAAAGACCCAAAAGAATTAGAAAAAGAGTTATTTAATTAACTCTTTTCTTATGTCATTTATAATGTAACTAGCACATAAATTTCCCGCTTGCATCGGTACTAAAACAATACTTCCTGGCGTATTATTATGTGTTTTAACGGGTAATTCACTACTCCATACAACATCAGGATTTATTCTAAGATTCTTTTCACGTAATATTCTTCTTAAATTTTTAGCTAAAGGATCGTTACATGTTTTATTTAGTTTTGTAATGCTTAATCTAGTAGAATCAAATCTATTACCTGTTCCCAAACACGAAATTATTTTAATATTCTTTTCATATGCATTTTTTATTAATAGTATTTTAGTAGTTATTGTGTCGCATGCATCAATAATATAATCATAATCATTTTTAAATAATATTGAAATATTATCTTCTAAAATGAATTCATTAATGATATTTATGTTAGCTTTAGGATTGATATCTAAAGATCTTTTTTTAGCTACTTCTGTTTTATTAATACCTAAATTAGAATTTAAAGAAATTATTTGTCTATTCAAATTACTTTTATCGATAATATCACTATCAACTATTGTAATATTTTCAAATCCACTTCTAACTAAGCATTCTAAAGCATATCCTCCTACTCCACCGATTCCTACAATTAGAATTTTTGCATTTTTAAAATTATTTATAGTTATATCATCTAAAATTAAATGTAATCTATCTAACATATTTTCCTCCATAATAAAACCTAAAGATAAGTCTGCCTGTGATAAAAGCCCGCTCTCGGCAGGTGGGCATCACATGAACTGCTTTAGGAGCCCGGATCAATGATCCGTTATTCAACACCACAATCCAATTAGATTCCCAAGATATCACATAGTCGGTTTTATGTAAGACAAACTATAAATCTTTAGGTAATATAATTATAACATAAATTTATTATTTAACCAATACTTATTTTAGTTTATTTAATTTTTTAATCTTAATCATATTTTAAGTATTTGATTATCTATTTTTTTTAGTTTCAAATGGTTTTTCTAACTTCAACTGAAATTTTTCAATTTCCTTATTTATAGAGTTTAATTTTTTTTCAAGTTCTTGTTTTTTTTGAAGCAATTCATAATACTTTTTCTCATTCATTATTTTTTCATATTCTTTTGAATCTATTTTTAATGAAGATATTTCATTGCTTTCGAAAAATAAATTTAAATTCATACTATGCAATTTTTCTAATAATTCAATATAACACTTTTCACCCAAATTTCGAATAGAAGAAAAATCTTTTTTGGAAAAAAATAATAATTTATCTAATGAAATTAATCCATAATTTTTGCAAATTGCATTTTCTATACGTAATGATACTTGTAAATCTACTATAGTTAGATTACTCATTTGATTTGGCATAACAGGATAAAGATAATCCGCTATAGTACCTAATTCTAGTGTATTCCATAATTGTTCTAATTTTTGCCTAATGTCTATCGTAAAAACATTTTCATTAATTAAGTAGTCTTTATAAGTTATAATGTTTTCCTGCTCTAATATCGAAAATAATTCTTGCATACTATCTTTATTAGAAGTAGTTAAATTAATACATATATCTTTTAAATATGCAACAATTGGAATGTTTAAACAAAAAAGCGCAAAATGTTTTTTAGCTACATTTTCTAAATCTGGAATTTTGCTACAATTCATTCTTAGTTTACTGGCTATTTTATTATATGTTATGATTTCATCTAAATAATCTGGATATCTACTGTTTAAAACATATATTTCATTTTCAGATAAATATTTTGTAATATCTTTTGAAAAATTAATTAGTGCTTTTTTTAATATTTCGTTTTTACATTTTAATCCTAAAGCTCTTAATAGATTGTCTGTAATATTTAATATCATTTAATCCCCCTCTTTTCAATTGCTTGATATGATATCATAATTTTTAATTTTTTGCAAATAAATTATTATTTTAGATGTAGTAAACTAGATGTGGGAATAATTATTAAAACATAAAAAAAGAGAAAA
>JAEDGC010000097.1 GCA_016297695.1 Bacilli bacterium | reverse complement strand
AATTCCCCTTTCGATAGTATATATTATACCATAAAAGGGGAATATTGTCAAGTATATTTTATATTAAAACTTTTAAAAAATAAGTTTCTGAAAGTTTTTTATATGGTTTTCTGTCTATATATGTTATTCTTTTGTTAGTTTCTTTTTCTGCTTGGTTTTTGTTAATGTATCTACAAATTTCTTTATCTGTATTAAAATCGTATTCTATAATTATACTATGATTTCTTGGAGGCTTATTATATTCAACAAAATATTTATCTTTTCTTATTGGTAAAATATTGTTAACTTGATTAGATATTGTAGTCGCAGAAATATTCAGTTCTCGACTTGCTTCTTTATAACTACCATAATGACCTATTAAATTGTTTGTTAATGTATCATAGCAAGTACAAGGTATGGATTGACTATCTTCCCAAGATTTATCATTTACCATTAGTTTATCATTAATGGCTTGTTGTGTATTTTCTGAAATAGTTCCCCATTTTAAATTATCAAGATTAATGTTAAGTTTATTATTATCTAAATGCATTACTATAGGATAATTATTAGGATTAGATATATATGCTTTAGCTAATAGATTATGGACTCTTCTTTGTCTATTTTTGCCATCTGAAAATGTTATATTGCAATAAATATATCCATTATATTTATTAATCACATTCTTCTTTAGAAAAAAATTATCATTTCCATAATCTTTATAAATTTTACCACTCGGTGTAATATAATCAGTATTACTACCATTGATTAAAGATAGTTGTTCTGTTATATCATTTTTATTTATTAATTTATCTTTTAATTTTCTTCTAGCCATTATCATTATTCACCTTAATATATAAACCACAATGACATTGACCATATTTCATTTCTCTAAATTCTTTACACATACATTTAGTATCCTCGTTCTTAATTAAGGAACATGGACAATATCCACCGTTTTCTTCTATTTTTTTTCTAATTTCTTTTACTAATTCTTTATCGTTATTTAATTTAATTTGCATTAACTTATCCTTTCTGCATATTGATTATCACTCGATAAATAAATTCCTAATTCTTCATCATAATGTTTATTGCAATTTGGTATGAATCTTCCGTACTTAATTATAATATTAGAATACTTTTGTAATTCTTTTATTTGTATTGTAATTTCATTTTTATTATAACCTGTATAAATTACTATATCATCATTGGAAATATCTCTAAAGGCTTTTATTAATTCTATAAGGTCGTTCCACGAATCAAATGGTTCTAATCCACCAAAACATATTGATTTTGTAATATCATTATTAATATATCTATCTACAATAGTGTTAATATTAATTTCAATTGATGGGCTTAAAGCAAGTGCATCATTTTGACACACTTGCTTTCCATTTTCTTTGTTGCATTTAAAAGTACAATTAGGAAACAATACAACCATACTAGGATATTTATATTGTAAAAAATCTTCGTCGATTAATCCTTTTATAATTATTTTATTCATTAAAAATTTTCCCCTTTTAATTGTGCATATTCATACCATTGTCTTGTTGAAAATTCACGTTTTCTATCTTTTGAATATGTTCTTGTAGGTTCAAAAAAACCCACTATTCGTTGCCAAGTATCTTCTATGCCCTCGCCACAAGTAGGACAAATATCAGTTCCTACAAATCCATGTCTGTTTTTACAACTATTAATGCGTGTATTAAACGCAAAGTAAATAACGCCACTTTCTGCTATCTTATGCAACATATCCCAAGCAACATCTGTATTAGGGAAATTAGATTCAAGATTTATATGTGCAATAGCACCACCACTACACTTATTATCAAGAATAGATGCTGTTCTTAATTTTTCTTGAATAGTACATTTTTGCGAAAGTGGAATCCATTGATTAGAATAAATAAATTTACTATTTTTTTCATATAACAAATTGTCTTTTTGACAAAGAATCACGGCACACCTTTCAGCAGGCACACTTTCGATATTAAACGAATATTCTTCTGTAAATTCATCTTTTACTTTGTTTATTACTTCAAATATCTTTGTGGCAAAGTTCATACCCTCTTCAGAATAATAAGCATTTCCAAATTCGTCAAAGTTAATTAATCCAAATGCTTCTATAACCTCGTATAAGCCCAATATACCAATTGTGCAATATTGCTTTGACATTTCTATGCCACCATCACAATAGTTAGGTAATAATCCTTTTTCAGCATTTCTTTTAATAATATGACGAATTATATCAAGTGTTTTACAACAAAGTATAGTTCTTTTTTTAAGTATAGTAAGATACTTTTTTTCGTCTAATTCGCTTTCATAGGCAATACGCATAAGATTAATTGTATTTACTTTTACAGAACCAATTGATAATGCTGTTCCACCAATTGAATTAATGAATCCTTCAAGTTTACTCGTATCAGAAAGTAATCTGCAACAATTTGAAAGCGTTCCAACGTTGTCACTCATAAAAAAATTACTATCATTCCAAATTGTATTATGGTCTGAACACCATCTAGCAAAATCAATGTCTACGAACTCACCATTCTTATAAAGCAAAGAATATGTTAAAACAGGAAATGTGAACATATTTTGACTTCTAATTTCAGACACTACTTCCATAAATGTCTTTTGGTGTTCTATGAAATCATCTACATAATCTATAGCAAAAGTTCCATCGGGAAATTCTACGCCACCAAATAATGCTTCGTAATATTCTCTATCGAAAATAGATACATTTGTAAATGCAGATTGGTCAACTCTTAAAAACGGTTGATTAAGTCTGTATATAAACTTTTGGAAATTTTGTCTTACATAATAATCATAATCTTTAATAATGTGACCACTTTCTACATCTTTTCTTGCGAAATACATAGTCCATAATAATATATTAGGCAATCCACAAGCACCACTTGTTCTATTTGACATAAATGAAACAAATTCAATTACATCATCAAGGAATGTTGTAAGGTGTTTTGGTGGTTGATTATTATAGTTTTCCAAAAAGAATAAACCTTCTTTAGCCAATCTACTTAAATCATAAGCATAACAATATGGTTTGTATGTAGAACTTGGAGCATCGTGTAAATAAAAACCACCATTATATTCTGTATCAAGCCATTCTTTAGCGACTTTTAATCCGTATTTCTTTTTTAATTCATAGAATATCTTATTAAAAGCAAATAGTTTATCTTCTGATTTTCCTTTTTCGCCAATAAGACTACAAATATCTTTATGGTTTGCATTTGCATTTCCATCAATTGTTACATCTGCTACATTCTTATCTACAAATCCGTCAATAAAATCTGAAAAATTTAATTGACTCTCGTGAAAACCATTAAGTAATTCAAAATCTTCACCATATTTTTCATTCATTAATTGGAATTGTCTTTCAAAATCCTTATTCATTTTAATCGGTATTAACATAATTAGCCCCTTTCATTAATCCATTTTATTGCTTCATTGAAATTCATTATTTTGTCATTTACTTGTAATTGTGGACTTTGTTTAAAACCCAATTCTAACATTTTATCAACATCATAACATTTTTCAAATTCAATTCCGTTAGATTCTAACTTCTTTTCTAATACTTTACATTTGGGACAGTCTACTGTATATAAAACTATCATCTAATCCATACCTCCAAAACATTATCTTCGTCTGTAACCTCTTCCACCTCCATATCTAATAATCCATTATCTAACATAAATGCGATTGATTTTACAATATCACTATCATAGCGATTACATTCAAAGTCATTTTCATCATAATTAAAGTCCTTAATGCGAATTAAACATAATTCTTTATTATGATTTTTGTTAATAAATTCATTTGTTATAAATTCACTTAACTTCATATTTCATAAATTTTCCTTTCTATTAATATATATATTTAATAATATAATATATCACATAGCACCAACCTAGCCCACTATGTAATATACACCACCAAATGTTATGCCAAGTTGTCCAAGATAATACTGAGGCAATTGAAATTCCCATACAAGTACCCACTGTAAGACCATTACTTGTTTTTGCACTAATGTTGTTATTCATTATCTTACTTCTCCTTTCTTCCAAATCCATAATATTGTTGACCTATTTTAATAGGTGAATATCCTATTGGTTTATTATTAAAATTCAGTCTTCCAAATTCTAAAACTTCGGTATATCCATATAATACATCATATATTGCATCGTAGGTTTCTTCTGTTGGTTTTGCTTTATTTCTATGTTTCCAAGTAGAAAATTGACCCTTTTGTGATAAAACTTCTTCTAATGTATTTGGATAATCTGTAGAATAAATACGATTAAATATAGTTTCTACGACGGCATATTTACTTTCAATAATATCATATCCATCTTCTAATTGCACAATGCAGGCAAGTAAATCTACTTCTTTTTCAGATAATACAATTCCCCATCT
>JAEDGC010000031.1 GCA_016297695.1 Bacilli bacterium | reverse complement strand
TTTTGCAATAATTTTATTTAAAACTAAAGACTTTTCGTTAGAAATTTGGTACAATAACTATATTAGTTGGTGATTGTATGAAATTAGAATATAAATTGTTAAAAACAGAAAAAAATACAAAGGCAAGACTGGGAGAAATAACTTATAATGGCAAAAAATATGAAACTCCAATGTTTATGCCTGTTGGTACTCAAGCAACAGTAAAAACGCTATCTCCAGAAGAAATAAAAGCTTGTAATTCGGGAATAATTCTTGCTAATACTTATCACTTGTGGTTAAGACCAGGGGATGAAATAGTTAAAAAAGCCGGTGGTTTACATAAATTTATGAATTATGATGGACCAATACTTACAGATTCTGGAGGATTTCAAGTTTTTTCGCTAGCACGCCCTAAAGATATTGTTGAAGATGGTGTCAAATTTAAAAATCATCTTAATGGAGATAATTTGCTATTAACTCCTGAAAAATCTATAAGTATTCAAGAAAATTTGGGTAGTGATATAGTTATGAACTTTGATGAATGTATTGGATATCCTGCTACATATGACTATGTTAAAAATAGTGTTGAAAGGACTCTTCGATGGGCTAAAAGAGGAAAAGATGTCTTTAAAGGAGAAAATCAATTATTATTTGGAATAGTTCAAGGTGGAGATTATGAGGATTTAAGACGTCATTGTGCTTTAGAACTTACAAAAATGGATTTTGATGGCTATTCAATTGGAGGTACAAGTGTAGGAGAAGATAAACCTACGATGTATAGAATGGTTGAGTATTCGACTAAGTATTTGCCAGAAGATAAGTTACGATATTTAATGGGTGTTGGAGATCCAATTGATATAGTTGAAAATGTTATCCGCGGTATAGATATTTTTGATTGTGTATCTCCTACAAGGCTTGCGCGTCATGGCCATGCTTTAACTAAATACGGAAAAATTAATATAAAAAATGCTAAATATAAAGAAGATTTTACTACTTTAGAAGATGGTTGTGATTGCTACTGTTGTAAAAATTATACTAAAGCTTATATTAGACACTTAATTGTAGCAAATGAATCATTTGGGGCTCGTCTTTTATCAATTCATAATATACGTTATTTAACAAGACTTACAGAAGAATTAAGAGTAGCTATAAAAGAAGATAAAATATTAGAATATAGAGAAAATTTTATAAAGAATTATTATGGGGTGCAAAATGAACAAAAATAAAGTAATAATCAATATTACAATAATAGCAATTGTATTGATAATATTAATACCAACAACTTATAATATAATAAAAAAACATAATAACAGGTTAATTATGGTTACAGAAAAAAGAATTACAGAAGCAGCAAAAGATTGTTATTTAAAAGATATCTGTAAAAATGAAAAAATAACTTTAAAAGAATTATATGATAATAATTATTTAGAGAAAGAAAGTAATCCAATTACAAAAGAATATTATAATGAAAACAGTTATGTAAAAATAAATAATAAATCATATATATTTGTGGAGGTCAAATAGTGTTTAAGGAATTAGATTTTATAGAAAGAGATGATGATGGATATATAAAATTAGATTCTTATTTATATGAAAAATATAATAGAATATCCATAAAAAATAATCCATCAATAGAGATAATTGATAGTTTATATATAATAGAAATAAATAATCAAAAATATTATTTTAAATCTTGTAAAAAAGAAGCTGCAATAAAAGAAATACTTGCCGATAAAATGCTAGAATATATTGGATTTAATCATGCTAATTATGATCTTGCTTGTATAAATGGCGAATATGGTGTTATTTCTAGAAATTTTAAAAAAGACGAATATAGATATTTATCAGGTGATGAATTGATTGCTCAATATTATTATGTTGTTGATAAAGATGCAGATTCAGATGATTTATGTTATGATAAATATAATAATATGACAGATATATGGGATATGCTTGAGGTAAAATATGAATATCATCCAAATAAAGAAAGTATAGTAAAAAATATAATGTATGGTTTAAATGAAAAGTTTATATTTGACATTATAACATGTCAAAGAGATGGGGCATCATATAACTGGTTGATTGAAGAAAGTGATATGTATGCAAGTATGGCACCAATATACGATAATGAAACAATGCTTGATGGATTAAGTTATGATGAAAATAAAAATACTAATATAAAAGTAGAAGAATTTAATGATGAAAGAACAGAATATAGAAATTTAGATGAGCTTAGAAAATATTTAAATTATTCTTCAGATTATTTTGTAGATCAATTTAAAACGGTTTTTGATTCATTGAGTCCTAAAAATATTAAATGTCTTCTTATAACAATAGAATTTAATTTAAATATAAAAATAGATCATAAAATAAAAGAAAGTATTTTATCTAGATATAATTATAATTATCAAATGATAAATAATGTTTTAAATGAAGAACTTGCTAAAAAAAGATAGGTTCTTTTTTTATTTTATGATACAATTGTTTTGGTGATATTATGGCTTACATAAAAGGGAAATTCAGAAATACAATATATCAAAATGACAATGGCTTTTTTGTAGGAATATTTAGGATAAAAGAAACTGATGATGAAATATTAAGTGATTTAATTAATAAAACTATAACTGTAACAGGTTCAATTATAGATATTAATTTAGAAGACACTTATACTTTATATGGTGAGTATACTACTCATGAAAGATTTGGAAATCAGTATAAATTTAAAAATTATGAAAAAGTTATTCCTACTACGGAGGAATCAATAGTAGAATTTTTATCAAGTTCACTTATAAAGGGTTGTGGAAGTAAGACTGCTAAAAAAATAGTAGATGTTTTTAAAGAAGATACAATAAATAAAATAAAAGAAAGCTATACAAATTTATTACTAGTTCCAAATATAACAGAGAAAAAAGCCTTACAAATATATAATTCAGTAGTAGCATCATCTAACTGTGATGATACTATAGTAAAATTAAAACAACTGGGTTTTTCTATACCTGAATCAATAAAAATATTTAATCGTTATAAAGAAAAAACATTAGATTTAATAGATGTAAATATATACCTATTAAAAGATTTAATTCCATTTAGTAAATTAGATAATATATTTTTAAAAACAAATAATTTTGATGATGAAGTTAGAGTAAAAGCATGTATTTTAGAAAGTATGCAAAATTTAAGTAATTCAAATGGAGATACATATTATTTTAAAGAAGAAATAATAGATGTTTTGAAATTTAATTATAAATTAATTTTAGATAATACTTATATTGACCAATTACTTAATGAATTAATTAAAAATGATTATATAATTCTCATAGATGATAAATACTATTTAAAAGAATTATATGATATGGAATTAGATATTACTTATAATTTAAAAAGTATTCTTTCTTATGGTAAAAAAATGATAAAAAATATTGATGATAAAATTGAATCTTTAGAACAAATTTTAAATGTTGATTATAATATAGATCAAGAAAATGCTATTAAAACAGCTTTACAAAATAGAGTAACTATAATATCTGGTGGTCCAGGAACAGGAAAAACTACAATAATTAATGCTATATGTAAACTTTATATAGAAAATTACAAATTGAGTCCAATAGATATAATTACAAATATCGCTTTACTTGCTCCAACTGGAAGAGCTAGTAAGAAAATGAGTGAATCAACCACACTTCCAGCATCAACTATTCATCGCTTTTTAAAATGGAATAAAGATACTAATTCATTTGGGGTAAATGAATATAATAAAAATCACCATAAATTAATAATAGTTGATGAAGTAAGTATGATTGATACTTATCTTATGGATGCATTATTAAAAGGATTAGATAATAATATACAATTAATATTGGTTGGTGATTCATTTCAACTTCCATCAGTTGGAGCTGGATTAATATTAAATGATTTAATTGATTCTAATAAATTTTCTTTTTGCCCACTTTCAAAAATTTATCGTCAAAGTAATAATTCATATATTCCATTATTAGCTAAAGAAATTAAAGAACATCATTTAACTGAAAATTATTTAAGTAAAAAAGATGATTACAATTTTTTAATTAGCGATTCAAAAAACATTAGAAATTATATAAAACAAGTGGTCGAAAAAAGTATTGAAAAAGGTTTGAAAGATAAAGATTTACAAATTTTAGCACCAATGTATAAGGGCGAAAATGGAATTGATAATTTAAACTTATTGATGCAAAATTTATTTAATCCTAAAAGTGAAGATAAAAAAGAAATAGAAATAAATCATGTTATTTTTCGAGAAAAAGATAAAGTACTACAGCTGGTTAATAATCCTGATTGTAATGTTTTTAATGGTGATATTGGTTATATAGTATCTATAGATACGGTATATAATCCACGAAAAACAGAAATTATTACTATCGATTTTGACGGCAATTATGTTGAGTATAAAAAAGAAGATATGAATTCTATTAAACATGCATATGCAATAACTATTCATAAATCTCAAGGAAGCGAATTTTCCCATGTTATTATACCTATTAGTAAAAATTATAATAAAATGCTTTATAATAAATTAATTTATACGGGAGTATCTCGAGCAAAAAAAAGTTTAGTTTTAATTGGTGAAAAAGAAGCATTTGAAATGTCTATATATAACGATTACTCTACATTTAGAAAAACATCATTAAAAACATTTTTAGAGAATAATTTATAATTAATTGGAAATATTAATTGTAAGAGGATGTGATTTAATGAAAAAAACTATGGGAATAGTTGGATTAACTATGCTTGGAACAGCTGGTTTAACAGCATATGTACTTATGAATAAAAACACAAAGAAGAATGCTGATAAATTAATAAATTCAATGTTAGATGAAGCTAATAGCATGGTTAAAGATATAAAGTAAAAAAAATTAAAAATTGGCGTGAAAATAGCCATTTTTTTTCTTGACAAGAGTCTCTGGGGGGGAAGTATACTGGTGATATAGAATAAACTAGTAGGGAGTGAATCCATTTGAAAAAAATAAGTGATAAATTACAAATTTTAGGTTTATTAATAGTAGGAATAGTAATATCAAGTATGATATCAATAAAAGCTGCAACAACCTTATCAAGTACATCAGTATATTATGATACCTCAAAAAGTGGAGGATCATCAAGTAATGTAAATGGAGCAATAGATGAATTATATTCCTTAACTACAGATAGAGAAAAATTAAAAGCAGATATTTTAGATTTAACATGGCCAGTAGGAAGTGTATATATATCTACTACAGATAGTAGTGTAGAAAAAGTTCAAGAAAGATTTGGAGGAACATGGGTTAGATATGCAGAAGGAACAATGTTAATGAGTGTTGATTCTAATCATGCGGTTAATACAACAGGAGGTTCATCAACTGTAACATTAAGTGTTAGCGAATGTTCCAGCGCATACGCATTCATTTACACCTAAAGGAAGTATATCAAGCAGTTTTTCAGGAAGTGCCGTAACTACTTCAGCAACGGATACAAATCACGTGCATAGTTTCAGTGGAACTACAAATGGTGCGGATCAAGGAGAAGTTTTGAAATACTATGGTGGAGACAGAAGTTATGGAATTACTACTACTTGGCCAGGCGCTTATAATGGAAATTATGGCTCAACAGGACATACCCATACGTTTTCAGGTACAGGAAGTGTGTCAAGTAGTTTTTCAGGAACAGCAGGGACAACGAACTACTGGTTCAGGTGCATCATTTAGTGTTCAAAATCCATATACAGCAGTATATATGTATAAAAGAACAGCATAAACAATTAAAATTTTTAATTGTTTTTTTAAATTACTACAAAATATAGTTTTTTTTTGCTATAATAAGTTAGGTGGTTAATTATGTCAAAAACAAGAAGTGAATTAAGAGAAAAATGCATGGTAATTTTATATCAAAATGAAATTATAAATAAAGGTGAAATTAAAACTCCAATTGAAAATATTATAAAAGATAATTTAGAAGTAGAGAATGAATTTGTAAATGAAATTGTAATGGGAGTTTTAGAAAAATACGATGAATTAAATGAAATTGCTAATAAATATATGAATGATTGGACTATTGATAGAATTGATAAAACAGGTGCGTCTATCTTAAGAATAGGTATATATGAATTAAAATATACAGATACTCCAGAAATTGTCGTTATTAATGAAGCAATAGAGCTTGCTAAAAAATATAGCGATGATAATGTAAGAAAAATTATTAATGCAGTTTTAGATAAAATGATAAAGGAATAAAAATGAATAGTTTTATAACAAATTTCAAATTTAAAACTTCTAATTTTCTTTCTGTTAATAATAATGGTAAAAAATATTATTTTAAGAAGTTTGAAGCTCCAGATAGAAATTTAACATATTTATATAATGAATTAATATGTTATGAATTAGCTTTGAAATCTAGTGTAAAATGTGTAAAACCTAATTTGATGCATAAAAATAATATTTATGGAATAATTACAGAATCTTACGAGAAAAAAGGATATAAAAAGATTAATGGTTCTAAAATTTTAAAAGAATATTATGGTTATTTAAAGGAGAATAATGAAGTAAAATATAATTCTTTAAACGAAGACAAAATTTTATCAAAGATGAATAATTTAGAAGATATTTGGTATGCTTTGTTATATCATTTTAAAGATTATGATATAGTAGTAAATGAAAAAATTATTAAACAAATAATGCATGATTTAACTAAAGTTTTTGTTTTTGATATTATAACAATGCAAATAGATAGACATTATGAAAATTGGGAAATATTAGAATCAAATAACAAAGATGATGCTTTTTTAGCTCCACTTCATGATAATGAATTATCTTTTAATAGGTTTACATTTAATGATAGTATCAAAGTTGATTCTGCAACTATAAAAGTGCCGACTATGCGAAAAATGCTAATGAGATATCTTAGTATTTCTTCACAAGATTTTATTGATGAATTTATAAAGATGTATAAAAGTTTAACTCCCGAAATTTTAGACGAATCTATTGAAAAGTGTTGCAAAGAAAATAATGGAATTATTCCATATACTTATAAAATGAAAATTTTAGAAAATTATGAAGAAAATTATAATTATATAACAGATATTTTATTAGAAATGAATCTTTTAGAAGTAGGTGAAAAGCATGCAAGATAAATATGTTACGATTTCAAGAATTAATAATTATTTGAAATCATATTTTGATAATAATCCTCATTTGCAACATGTTTATTTAAAGGGTGAAATATCTAATTTTAAAAATCATACAAGAGGTCATTTATACTTTACATTAAAAGATGAAGAATCTAGATTATCAGCTGTAATGTTTCAGGGATATGCAAATACGTTAAATTTTACCCCTGAAGATGGAATGAATGTTTTAGTAGAGGGAAGAATTTCTTGTTATCCTTCTCAAGGAACTTACCAAATTTATGTTGAGAAAATGGAAGTTGATGGAATTGGTAATTTATATATTGAATTTGAAAAATTAAAGAAAAAATTAGCTTCAGAAGGTTTATTTGATGAAAAATATAAAAAGCCAATACCTAAATATCCAACTAAAATTGGAATAATAACAGCACCAACTGGAGCAGCTATTAAAGATATATTAAGTACAATTAAAAGAAGATATCCAATTTGTCAAACAATTTTATTTCCTTGCTTAGTTCAAGGAAAAAGTGCAGCGCCTGATATTGTAAAACAAATTAATGCTGCTCAAGAATATGATTTAGACGTAATTATTTGTGGTCGTGGTGGCGGATCTATTGAGGATTTATGGGCTTTTAATGAGGAATGTGTAGCTCGAGCTATATTTGGTAGTAAAATCCCAATTATTAGTGCAGTTGGACATGAAATAGATTTTACAATTGCGGATTTTGTTTCTGATTTAAGAGCACCAACCCCAACTGGTGCAGCTGAAATGGCAGTTCCTACTATAAATGATGTAAAATATATGATTAAACAATTAAGACATAGAGCAAATGAATATATTAGTAATATGTTGAAATTAAAAAAAGATAGATTAAATTTGATAAAAGATTCATTTATATTAAAAAATCCTTTATC
The DNA here is from genome assembly GCA_016297695.1 of Bacilli bacterium. GTDB lineage: Bacteria > Bacillota_I > Bacilli_A > RF39 > UBA660 > RUG14121. Next base: position 12,659 of record JAEDGC010000031.1, on the reverse strand, counting down.
TATTTATGAAGTAAAAGAACAAAAATTAGATATGTTAATTGATAGTTTAAATAAAAATGTAAAAAACATATTAAAAAATAAAAATCATGAATTAGTATTAATGGTTAATACATTAAAATTAATTAATCCTCTAAATATTTTAGATAGAGGATATTCAATAGTAAAAAAAGATGAAAAAGTTATAAAAGATATTAATAATATAAAAAAGAAAGATAATATTGACATAAGATTAAAAAATGGTAATATAAAAGCAATTGTTGAGGAGGTTAATAATGGATAAAGAAGAAATGAGCTTTGAGGAATCATTAAATAAATTAGAAAGTATTGTCAAAAAACTAGAAAATGGTAATGGTAATTTAGATGAATCAATAAGAGAATATACAGAAGCTATGAAACTTGCTGGTAATTGTAGCAAAAAATTAGATGAAGCAACAGCTTCAGTAAATAAAATATTAAAAGAAAATGGATCTTTAGAAGATTTTAATATTGAAGAATAGGTGATAAAATGAAAGACCAAATAAAAGATATTACAAGCCGTGATGTAGATTTTGCAAAATGGTATACAGATGTGGTAAAAAAAGCTGATTTAGTTGATTATTCTAATGTTAAGGGTAGCATGATAATAAGACCTTATGGTTATGCTATTTGGGAAAAAATGGTGGCAGTTTTAGATAAAATGTTTAAAGAAACAGGACATGAAAACGTTCAAATGCCAATGTTTATTCCTGAATCATTATTAAATATTGAAAAAGAACATGTTGAGGGATTTGCTCCAGAAGTTGCATGGGTAACACATGGTGGAAGTGAAAAATTAGAAGAAAGAATGTGTGTAAGACCAACAAGTGAAACCTTATTTTGTGAGCATTATAAAAAAATAATTAAAAGTTATCGTGATTTACCTAAATTATATAATCAATGGTGTACAATAGTAAGATGGGAAAAAACCACTAGACCTTTTTTAAGAAGTCGTGAAATATTATGGCAAGAGGGTCATACAATGCATGCTACAAAAGAAGAGGCAATTGCTGAAACAAAAAAAATGTTTAAAATTTATGAAAAATTTCAAAAAGAATATCTTGCTTTACCAGTTATTACTGGCCGCAAAACTGAAAAAGAAAAATTTGCTGGAGCTGAAGATACTTATACAATTGAAGCAATGATGTATGATGGGGTAGCCCTTCAAAATGGTACAAGCCATTACTTTGGTACTCATTTTGCCGAAGCTTTTGGAATTCAATTTTTAGATAAAGATAATAAATTAAAAACACCATATCAAACAAGTTGGGGTTGTACTACAAGAATGATTGGTGGTATAATAATGACTCACAGCGATGATAGAGGGTTAGTATTGCCTCCAAAAATTGCTCCAGTTGAAGTTATTATTATCCCTATTGGAAATGATGAAAAAGTTGATAATTGCATTGATTTAATAAAAGAAAAATTAAAAAATGCTGATATAACTTTTAAAGTTGACAATACTGATAAAACGCCAGGATTTAAATTTGCCGAAGCTGAAGTTAAAGGTTATCCTATACGTATTGAAGTTGGAAAAAGAGATTTGGAAAATAATAAAATAACTTTTGTAAGAAGAGATACATTAGATAAGATAGAATTTGATATAAGTAATATTGAAAATATCTCTAATGATATTAAAACATTATTAAATAATATTCAAAATGAAATGTATGATAAAGCTTTAAAAAGAAGAAATTCAATGTTATATGAAGCAAAAACAATGGATGAATTTACTTATATAGCTAATAATAAACCAGGTTTTATAAAAATAAATTGGTGTGGAAATACTGATTGTGAAGATAAAATAAAAGAAACAACTGGACTTAAATCAAGATGTATTTTAGAAGAAGAAGTAGCTGATGGAAACTGTCCAGTTTGTGGTAAAACTGGTATACATAAAGTATATTTTGGAAAACAATACTAGCTTAGAGCATATAATTATATAAACATGAAAGGAATGCAAAATAATGGATATAGAAAAAATAACTGACTATATATTAAATAATTTAAAATTTTTAGGATTAAATGAAATTATTAAAACTGAAAAAGAAGAAGAAATATTTAATTATTATTTACGTAAAAATATTAATATGCTTTTTAATGATATATTAAAAATAGATGTTAATAATTTAGAGGTAGAAAAAATAGCTAGTAGAAAATATAATAAGATAATAATTTCTTATGGTGATAATTCAGTTGATATTCAAAAGAAAGAACATTTTTTATTAATCTCTGATTCTAAAACAAACAACACATTTGTAGTTACTGATTTTGGAGAGGGTTATATAAAAAATTATATTTTGAATAAAGAAATGGATATTATTGGAATAAGTGGTGAATCATTTAATTACCAAAAATTTACAGTAAATGGGGATGAAAAAACCAAAGAGAAAGATTGTATTTTAGAACCATTTAATGTAAGAGATGATGGCTTTGATTATTATAATTTGAGATTTAACACAGATTGTGAAAAAAAGAGTTTATTACTTAGAATTTTTGAATCTCTAAAAAATAATAGTATTGTTACAATACCAAAGGATGATAAAATCAATAATATATTAATGTTCTTGGATAAAAAAGAAGATAGTTCAAGAAAAAGAACCTTAAAAAAATAAAAGCTGCCAATTTTTAGAAATTTAAATATTCATATTATGGTTATACTATATATAGGTGATAATATGGATAATTTAAGGAAAAAATTGGCAATTTTTTTATTACTTTTGATATTTCCAGTTAATATTTTTGCTTACTCTAGTAAGGTTATTTTAGGAGGCCAAAATATTGGGATTAATATTCAAAATAATGGAGTTATTGTAATAGGGTTTTATAAATTAAATGGGTATTTTAATAAAGGAACCAATGAAATAAAAGTAGGAGATTTAATTACAAAAGTAAATGGTATTAAAATATCTTCTATTAAAGAATTGACTCAAAAAATAGAAAATAATATTAAGGATAATAAAGTTACTTTAACACTGATTAGAGATAACAAAGAATTTGATACAGAATTAAATTTATTAAAAGAAAATAATGTGTATAAAACTGGTTTATATGTTAAAGATACTATAAAAGGTATTGGAACAATATCATATATAGATCCAGAAACTAAAATTTATGGAAGTCTTGGACATGAAATATTAGAAAGTAATTCAAATAAATCAATTGAAGTAAAAACAGGATATATTTTTGAAAGTTCAATAACAGGAATTGATAAATCATTTGATGGATCTCCTGGTGAAAAAAATGCAAAATTTAATGCAAGTAATGTATTTGGAACTATTGATAAAAATACTATTTATGGAATATTTGGAAAGTATAATAGTTCTATAGATCAAACAAATTTAATAGAAGTAGCAAAAAAAGAAGAAATTAAATTAGGGAAAGCTTATATATATACAGTTTTAAAAGATAATACTGTAGAAAAATTTGAAATAAATATAACAAACATTAATGATTATAATAAAATTAAAAATATAAGTTTTGAAATTACTGACGAAAGATTATTAAATGAAACTGGTGGAATTGTTCAGGGAATGTCAGGAAGTCCGATTGTTCAAAATGATAAATTATGTGGAGTAGTAACTCATGTTATTATTGATAAAGTAAAAACAGGATATGGATTATTTATTACAACAATGCTTGAAGAAGGTGAAAAAAGTACGTAATGCGTACTTTTTTTCATAAAATGTTATACTTTAAATGAATATAAAACTATGATAAAATGGTCATAAAGAAAAGGGATGATTTAATGGAGAAATTAAAAGAATTAGTTCCATATATAATAATTTTAGTAGTTGTTATTTTAATAAGAACTTTTATAGCAACACCAGTTCGTGTTAACGGACCATCTATGGATACAACATTAAAAGATAAAGAAATAATGATATTAAATAAACTTGCACCATTAAAAAGAGGAAAAATAGTTGTTGTGGACATTAAAACTGAAAAAGTTATAAAAAGACTAATCGGATTACCAGGAGATTCTATATATTGTAGTGATAATAAATTATATATAAACGATGAACTATATGAAGAAAATTATACATCATCAAAAACATCGGATTTTGCAAAGATTTATTTAAAGGAAGATGAGTATTTTGTCTTAGGAGATAATAGAATTGTATCAATGGATAGTAGAAGTTTTGGAACTGTAAGTAAAGATCAAATTTTAGGGGTATCTGATTTTGTGTTATTTCCATTTAATAAGTTTGGTAAAGTAAAATAGTTAAAAAATAAATTGTCAAAAAACGACAATTATTTTTTTATAATGTTTTGTAATATAGTTTATACTTTGGTATAATTTGATTGGTGAATGTAGTGGCAGAAATAATTAATTTAAGAAATTTTAGATTAGAGCAAATGGACATAACTAAAAAAGAACATTTAGAATTAATTAAAGAATTTGAGAGAGATGATTTAGTAAAAAAATATTTATTTCCATATAAAGAATCTTTTTATGATATGGTAAGTGAAAACGATTATAGTTATAAAGTGTTTCATACTTTTTTTGTTGTATATTTTCAAGATAAAACAATAGGGTATGTAGAAATTGAATCACCTAATAATACGTATTTAAATTATGCTTTATTAAGAAGTGAAAGAAAAAAAGGATATGCATCAAAGCTGTTAAAGGAGTTGTCTTTATATTTATTAGAAAATTATGAAGAAGTAAAAAGTGTTAATGCAATAATTCGAAAAAATAATTTAGATAGTATTAATGTAGTAAAAAAAGCGGGACTTTCGAAAATAGAAGAAGATTCATCTTTTGAAACATATAGAAAAAATAGATAAAATTTAAGAAAGCTGGTGCTTAAATATGCATGTTATGAAATTACAACCAAAGTATTTTGATTATATAAAAAATGGAACAAAAAAATTTGAAATAAGATTAAATGATGATAAAAGAAGAAAAATAAAAAAAGGAGATTTTATAGAATTTCAAAAAGAACCTTTAAGAGAAGAAAAAATTATATATGAAGTAAAAGATATATTATATTTTAATGATTTTAAAGAACTTATTGATTCTATTGACATAAAATATTTAGCGGATATTAATGAAACAAAAGAAGATTTATTAAATTCATTAAATAGATTTTATTCTAAAGAAGATCAAATAAAATTTGGTGTAGTTGCTATAAATTTAAATAAAAAAGATAATTTTACGATAGAAAAAGATTATATTTCAAAGATTGATTCAAATGATTTAGTATTTAGTAATATCAAAAATAATTATGAAAATTTTGATAAATGGTATTTAAAGTTATGCAAAAATAAGCAAGAGTGTTTTTTTACAAAAAATGATAATAAGATATCATCTGTTATGGTTTTAAAAATAAATGAGAATGATTCCCAACAATTGAATAAAAAGAATTTATTAAAAATTAGAACTTTTAATATTTTGAAAAAGAATAATGGTATTGGTAGTTATTATTTAAAACTGATTGATGATATAGCAAAAGATTATAATATAGATATTATTTATGTTACCTTAAAAAAAGATAACATAGAATTTCAAAAATTTATCAAGAAGAATAATTATATAAATTTTAAAGAAATAGGTGATGAATACATATTCATAAAAAAAAGAAAATAAGAAATTTGCTTATTTTCTTTTTTCTAAGATTTTAACTGGTTTATAAAAGTCAGTATTATATAAATTTGATATTAAAAAACTGTGCATGATTTTTTGGATTAAGCTATATTTGGCATTTAATAAATTATTATAATCAATTTTTTCATCGGCTAATGATGAAAGTGATTTTTCATTTTTATAATGTTCATTCAATAAAAATAATTCTGTATAAGTTAACTTTTGTGAAATTGTATTAATAAATGAATGCAATAAACAATTATAAGTTGATGATGAAATAGTAAGAGCTTTATCACTTAATGAATTATTTAGTAATAAGTCAACTTCTAATGGACCACAAATTTTAATAATACTTTCTGGTGATATGTAATTATAAAAAGGAATTTGTTGCTCTTTTACAGCAAAATTTATGGGCATACTATTTATATCAGTTAAACGATAATCGCTCATACCAAATTTATTAGCTTTTTTATTAATAGCTAAGCCTTCATTTAAAATGTTTTCTTTAGAACTGTAATCTAAAGATAAATTTTTAAATTCATCATACATAATTCCATTTTTTCTTTTAATTATTGCAACTTTATGAATATCTTGATTTAAATAATACTTACCTATACATTCAAGACTTCTTGTTGTGGATATCCATTTAGTATAAGTAGAATTTTTTTTCGTAAAATGCGCATTGACTGTAGAAGTTATTTCAAATAACAAATTTAAATTTTTTGCTATTATTGCACTATCATTGCTATATCTAATATTATTTATTATTTTTTCTAATCTATTTTGCTCTTGCAATATATCATAAAAAACTTCAGTATTTAGAAGATGTATTAAATCATTATTTTGAAATGCTTTTTTAAATTTTTCCTTATATTCTTTATAAGGAATATTTAATTCGTATTGGCGACTATAAAAAAATGCATTATCAATAATATTTAACAATTCATATATATTTTTCATATTAGATATTCCATTTGTAGCTGGATCTAGTTTTAAATCATATTCATTTAATGCTCTATAAACATAACTCATATTTATTCCTCACTTTTTTCATGATATATTATCACTTTTTTTATATAATATCTATATTTTTTAAAGTAAATTAAAAAAAATTTATGATACAATATTTTTATGTTGACTCTCCTCTAAGGGGATATTGTATAAATAATTTAGGAGGCAATAATATGTTTAGAATAGGTGATTTTTCTAAAATGTCTAAAGTTACTATAAAAGCATTAAGATATTATGAAAAAGAATGTTTAATTAAGCCTTCGTATGTAGATGAATCTAATAATTACAGGTACTATGAAAGTAATCAATTACTAGAAATTTCAAGGATAGTATCTTTAAAACAAATAGGTTTATCAATAGATGAAATCAAAAGAATTATAAAAAATAATGAATCTTTAGATAAAATTTTAGAAAACAAGAAACAAGAAATAACTAATACTATTAATGAATATAATTATCAGCTATCCAAAATTAATTATTTATTGGAGGAGAAAGAAATGAAAGAAGAAATATTTGAAAAAATTATACCTGAGTACTATGTTTATTATAAGGAAGGAGTATTAAACGATTACAGCGAGGCATCTGAATTTATTCAAAATTCAGGAACGGAGTGCCTAAATTTAAATCCTAATATTAAATGCGTTGAACCAGATTATTGCTTTGTTAATTATTTAGATGGCGAATATAAAGAAAAAAATATAAAAATAAGATATTCTCAAGCTGTAAAAAAAGAAAAAGAACCATTTAAGGAAAATGAATCTATAAAATTTATGAATATACCAGAAACAAAATGTATTTGTATTTATCATAAAGGATCTTATGAAGAACTAGGTGTATCTTATGGAAAAATTATGAAATATATTGAAGATAATAAATTAGAAATAATTGATTTTCCAAGAGAATGTTATATAGATGGAATTTGGAATAAAGAAAATATTGAAGATTGGTTAACGGAAATACAAGTACCAATAAAATAATATATAAGTTAAATTTTAGATAGATTATAGAAAAATCTATCTTTTTTTTAAAATAATGATACAATTGATATAAGGAGTATGGATATGAATAACAATAATTTATTAAATAAAATACTGTGAAGGTAGAATTAATATGTTTACTTGACTTTATGTGGTGATGAAATAAAACAATAAATTAGAAATTAAAGGAGCGATGATTCATGAATAAAGTTATTATAGGAATTGTTGCAAAACATAAAAAAACAAATAATATAAGAACAAATTCTTTAATTAGAGATGAAATGAAACAAGCAATATTTGACAATGGAGCAATTGCCATTGGTATACTATCTCCAAATGAAGAAATTTTATATACAAATGATAAATGGAAAGATGATGAAAATAAACTAGATAAAGAAAATATAATAGAACAAATAAATTTATGTGATGGAATTATATTACAAGGCGGATCTGAAAGTGAGGTACTTGAACCATTTATTGCCAAATATTGTTTTGATAATAATATACCTTGTTTAGGAATTTGCGCTGGTCAAAATAATATAGTAAGAGGGCTAGGTGGAACAACATTTAATATACAAAATCCTGAAAATCATTTTAAACCGAATGAAGAATATGTACATGATGTTAAAATAAAGTCTTTTGATTCAAAGTTTTATTCAATAATAAGTAAAGAATATATAACTGTAAATTCTAGACATAAAAATGCTGTTGAAAAACATCCTAAATTAAATGTTGTAGCAGTTTGTGAAGATAATTATAAAGAAGTAGTAGAAGCAGACAATAAAGATTTTTATATGGGAGTAAGATTTCACCCAGAAAGTTTGTATAAAATAGATGAAAATATGAATAATATTTTAAAAAAATTTATTGAAATCTGTAGTGTTAATAAGAAAAGAAAGTAAGAGAAAACAATTAATAACGAAAATAAAACTTAAATCAAAATAGGATTTATAATTGATGGAATAAAGATATTTGTTTAACAGATGGAAATAAATGATGATAAGTATATAAATATCGAAATTAATAAGTAAAAACTTCATTTAGTTTTATATAGTAGTGAGGTGAATAAATAAAATGGAAGAAATAAGATTAAACATTGGTTGTATTTGGGAAGAAGATTCCAATGTAGAATCGAATATATGACATTATTTATGAAGCTATCTTGAAAGTTTCAGATTTAGGATATGTCCCAAGCTTAAATGATAAAGATAATTTAAAGAATATGTTATTTATTAAAGAATTAAAAGAAAGAATTTCATCGGGTGAAAATACGAATGATTTAGTTGAATCTTTTATAGTATCATCAGCAAATAAGAGAAAGTAATAAAACAAAACTATAACATACGACTTATGGAAAACTTTAATTATGTGAAATGTATTAATAATTAAAAGGAGCAAATAGATATGAAGAATGAAATAAAAATTGTTGTTTTTTCAGATTTGCATTATTTAGATGATAATCATAAGGAAAAAACTAATCGTAAACTAACAAACTTAGCTATACCTGTTTTACAAAGATTAATTGACGAAATCAATCAAAATATAAAACCGGATATATGTGTAAACTTAGGAGATTTAATTGAAGACACAGAAGAATATAATCAGGATATTATAAATTTCAATTATGCATATAAAAAATTAAAGGAAATAAAATGCCCTATATATTCTGTTGTTGGTAATCATGATTTAAGATCTTTAAATAATGAAACTGATTTATTAAAAATATTAAATTATGATAATTTAACATTATCAATAGATGTAAACAATTACCATTTAGTATTTTTAGGACTTAGCATAAATAATAATTTAGAAAATAATGATGGAGGTATTAATAGAACAAATAAAATTTCAGAAAAGGATATTAAATGGCTGGAAGATGATTTGAATCACACGAAACTACCTACACTTATATTTTGCCATTATGGTATTGCAGAAGATGATATGAATGGAAATTGGTGGTTTGCAAATGATAATGAAAATGCATTATTAAAAAATAGAAAAGAAATAAAAGGAATAATAAAAAAGAATAATGTTTTAGCAGTTTTTTCTGGACATCAACATTGGACTAAAAAAATAAGTGAAGATAATTTAGATTATTATATTATTGGTTCTCTTACAGAAAATATTAATAATAATGGTATTCCAGATGCAGTATATTATATTGTGTCTCTAAAAGATAAAAAAATAAATGTTGAAGAAAAACATTTAAATTATATGTTTGAATAGGTATAGTATTAAATACGAGAATAGGTGTAGATATATATGTGGTTTTAACTAATTTAGAAGATTTTGGAAGTAAATATCTTTTAAAAAAAATATTAATTTAATAAAAAGTCGAATTTATTATTGAACATATGATATTTTACATTCGTTTACTAACGTAATGTTATGAAACATAAATATGTCATATGTGATATAACATTGAGATTTGATTACGATTTAATAATAACATTTGAAAAAGCCCGTTTTATAAAAGGTTTATTGAGATTCTTTAGTCTCAAAAACGAAAAAACATTAAAAAGTATTGATTTTTATAAAAATATAGGTATTTTGGGTAGTTAATGAAAGGTGATTACTACGGTTAATCTCTACCAATTTTTATGAAAGAGGAGTGAATTATGAACAACAAATTAGAAACAATTTCAAATTTATTTGAAGGAAATGAAATCAGAAGTATTTGGTATAATGATGAAGAAGAATATTATTTTATCGTTGGTGATGTGATTAATGCATTAACTGATAGTAAAAATTCTAATGATTATTGGGATATATAAAAACAAAAATGTCAGATAAGAAAAAAGTAAAGTATTGACAAAATATCGAAAGTTGAAATTAAAATCTAAAGATGGAAAATATCGTAAACAGACGTATTGGATATCAAAGGAATATTAAGACTAATTGAATCAGTACTAAGTCCTAAAGCAGAATTATTTAAATAATGGCTTGCTAATTTAGGAAGCGAAGAATAAACGAAGTTTTTAATCTGGAACCCGCAGTTATAGAAATAATGGATATATAGTTGAGTGGATAAAAGCAAGACTTAAAGGGATAGTGGATAGATTTAAGCTTACAGATTTTTGGAAAGAAGGAAATCAATATGGAAGTTGACAAAATAAAAAAAGAATGTGTTATAAAAATTACTGATAGAATAACAACTTATAAAGACCTAATTTTAGAATCTTTTGTAAAGTTTTATGGAGAATGTTATCGAGATATAATAACTACTAGATTTAATGATATTAGTTTTTTGTATTATATTAATGATATTACAATATTTTATATTGTTGATAGCTTAAAACAAGGATATAATGATAAGTTTAAAAATATAATGTTTTCTATTCCTTATATACTTCATTTAATAAAAAATAATTTTTATAAACAGGAAATAAAACTTGATAATTTTTATAAATTAGGTATAAATAAAATAGTTGGTTCTTCAGATGAAAGTCTTTTATCAGATAAAGAATTATTAAAGTATTCTATTGCTATTGCATTAAGAGAAAAAAATGAATGTCCATATGAAATTAATCTTCCTATTAATAATGAACTTAAAAGAATCATTGCTTTACCTATTTTCAGTGTTGATGATAAAAGTTTATTTCATGAAATAAATCATGCTATAAGTTCTGAAATTGTTACTAAAAATGGTGAAATAACAGTTAAATGTGGAGTAGATTATGAAAGTGAAGAAAAAAACTATTACAATGAGATTCTAAATGATATAATATCTTTAGAAATTTATAATATTTTTAAACAAAAATGTAGAGATAATATATTAGAAGATAATATAATGAATGAAATATTATTTGATACATATACTAAACAACATAATTTAATTATTGATTTTTATGAGAAAAACAAAATGAGGATTAAATCATCCTTTATAGATTTTAAAGCTCCTCAATTAGAAAAACAAGATTTAGAGTATTTATCTAAATTTAGGAAATAACAAGGAATTAAAATTATATAAGTTATAGTGTTAAAAGTAAGTGAATGAATACAAAACAAATATCAATTGCTTAGTTAAGATTTATGCTATTACAATGAATTAAACCTTATAAAATAAGGGCTTCCTTAAAATTACATCTTACAACTTTGTATTTAAAATGATATATTTTTTGAAAAAAAATGAGCACTTAAAATAGTGCTGTTTTTGTTATACATTTTTAGGGTTTATAATGACAAGGGGCTAGAGTAAAATCAATATTTATTAAACAATAACAGAAAAAATGAAAATAATATATCTATTCAATTAAAATTAAATGAAATGCATATGTAATAATAGTAAAAATAAGATAATTTGGAATAGAACACGATGATAATCTTACATTTTATGAGTCATAATTTGTTTTTTTGTGATAAAATATTTATGTGAGAAAAAGACGAATATTAATCTTAAAAAAATAGTGGTAATATCGACCTAGGATAATCAAATATGTAAAGAAAGGAAAATAGCAATGATGGGAGATGACTTAATTATATATAAAATAGTGATGGTAATATTATAGTAGATGCAATATACAAAGATGATTCATTATGGATTTCATAAAAATGATAGTGAATTAATTGAAAATTCAACTATTCGAAAATTTCGAATAGTTCAAAAAGAAGGAAATAAAGAATTAGAAGATATGTTATTAAAAATGAATTAGTGATACTTTAGTAAAAAATAAAAAATATCAAAGGGATTGATTTAAATGGATGAAAATAAAACTAATAACAACTGCTTGATTACAAGGTGCCACCTTATAAAAGGAGATGAAGACAATGGAGGAAAAATCATTACAAATAACTAATCATGATTTTTTAATATATAGAGATTCAAACAATGATGTTAAGGTTAGTGTAATGTTAATCAATAATGATATATGGCTTACCCAAAATTTAATTGCAGAATTATTTGGTGTAGGAAGAAGTACAATAACAGAACATATTAATAATATATTAAATAGTGGTGAACTTGATGAAAATAACACCGTCGGAAAAACCGACGTTGATAATTCTAAAAAACCTGTAAAGATATATAACCTTGATATGATTATTGCAGTTGGATATAGAGTTAATTC
>JAEDGC010000030.1 GCA_016297695.1 Bacilli bacterium | reverse complement strand
TATTAATTGTTTCATTGGTAATTGGTAGGTGAGAAGTAGATATTGCTTCATCTAAAGTTTCATCTATCATTTTTAACATAAATTCAATAAATACATTTGAGTTAGCATTTTTATGACACTTAGCTATTGAATCATAGTATTCTTCCTGATATTTATGAATTTTAGATTCAATTGGTAAATATTCAAAAATATCTTTCCATTTATAAAGAATTGAATTTTGCCATAATCTAACTGTTCTACCATTACCATTTGTAAATGGATGAATAAATACAAATTCATAATGGAATATACTTGATAAAATTAAAGGATGAATTGTATCCTTATTTTCATTCAACCATTCAAATAAATCATTCATTAATGAATTAACTCTATCTCCTGGTGGACATACAAATATACAATTTCCATTATCATCAAATACACCTTCTGAAGAAGTTCTAAATTCTCCAGATACTTCTTCAACTAAAAAAGTCATAACTCCATGAACTTTTTTTAAATCATCAATAGAGAATGGGTTAATATCTTTTAACATTTCATATGCTTTATAAGCATTTTTAACTTCTTGAATATCTTTTTGTTCACCAATAACTAATTTACCATTGATAACATCTTTTACTTGTTCTAAACTAAGTGGATTATTTTCAATAGCAACAGAAGAGTGAACTGAATTGATTTTAGTTTGTTTTCTTAAATATGGTGTTTTATCTAAATTAGTAAAAGAATCTAACTTACCGATTTTTTCCATAATATCAGAAACTTTTTTTAACATTTCATTTGATATCTCAAATGGTGGAATATATTTATCCATTAAAATCACCTCATTTTGCTATTTATATTATACCATTTTATTGGAAAATATACAATATATCTTGCTTAAATCTTACTCAAATTCTACTTAAAGTTCATAATCATCGGATTTATCTTTTTCATATTTTTTATTTATTTAAAGGAAAGTTCTCCATTTTGTAAAATAATAAATTTTGTAAGAAGCAAAAAAATGTTCGCATCAAAATAAACGATTTTTCTAATCTTTTTATTTTTGACACAATCATTATAAAAATATTTTTTACCGTTAACTCCTATATAAAATTTTGGAACCATTTTACCATAGCATTTTTCACAATCAAATCTAGGTGGAACATCAGTATCAACGTTAATTTGATCTGCGCTATCTAACATTCTTACTATTTCTAATGGTATTTTTTCAGTTGTTTTGCATATCGGACATATAAATTCGATTTGCTTTGGATTTTTAATTTTCATATTCTAAATATTCAATTTTAAAAAAACCAGATTCATAATTCATAACAGTATTGCATTTTGGACATACTAATGGATCTATCTTAAATGATAATAAAATTAGATTTCTCCATTCGTTCATAGATTTTAAAAATGGAATTTTAAAACTTTCAATTTTCTTCTTACATTTTTCATAAAAAACATGTTTATGAGAAGAATAAAAACCATAATATCTTATTGTTTTAAATTGTGGTTCAGGTATATATCGAAAAAGTCTCACTATAAACTCAAAAATATGAATTTTTTCTACAATGAATTTATCATCTTCATGTCTTTGATACCAAAAAGATATAAAATCATTGCTATCAATATCTATTATACGATTTTGAACAAGAAAGAAATTTTTCGTATAAAGATTTATCATTTGATGAATCTATAAAACACTTATGCCGTTTTACTTCGAATATATGGCAAGTACATCCTTTTTGTGAAGGTAATACTAGAACAACAGCAGTTTTCATATTAAATATTTAAGAACATTTGGATTTAATATTAATGATGAGGTATTTGCAAATAATTCTTGGTATTTTAGAAATTCATTAGTTAGAGCTAACTATAAAAATTTTGAAAAAAATATTTTTGAAGATATAAGTTATTTAGAAAAGTTCTTTTATAATCTTTTATCAAATTCTAAATATGAATTAAAAAATAGATATACTCATGTTGATTATGTTCAAAGTGCAACAAGTGAAGATTCAAAGTTCAAAGATTGCACTTTAGAAGAACAAGCTATATTAAATGGAATTAGAGAAAATTCAACTATTAAACAAGAAGAAATAGCTCAGATTATTGGTAAATCATTAAGAACTGTAAAAACCAGAATGATTGAAATGCAAGAAAAAGGATTAATATCTAGAAAAAATGGAAAAAGAAATGGAGAATGGGAAATTTTATAATAAAAAACTGATGAGTATTTCTAACCATCAGCTACCCATCAAATAAAATTAAATTTATTATTTTTTAGCTAAATTGTATTAAACTTAAAATGAATTATATGTCGATATTACGGGGCTTTTTAACAAGCCTCTTTTTTGATGTAATGGCCCCTGAAGAGAATGGAAATTTGGATATTTTTTTCGTTTTTATAGTTTTTTTCTTGCTGACAATATCTTGATATAAATAAATTTTACATTTTATTTGTAGTATGTTATACTTTTTATAGTAGTAGAGTAGGTATTTAGGAGTTTATTAATTCAAAAATACTTGTAATGCTAAAAAGGAATGTGGTTCATAAATATGAAATACTTAAGGTCATTGAAATGATGAAAACAAAAAAAATATTTAGTTTAATTGGCATACTTTTTATTACATGTATATCAGTAATTGGAATATCTTTTACTTATGCATCTATAACTAGTAAATTATCTATTGATGGATACGCTTCAATGAACTCAATGAAATGGAGCATACATTTTCAAAATCTATCAAATGCCAATTTAAAAGGAAAGACATTAGAAGTTACTAAACCAACTTTAAAAAATAATTCAACAAGTATTAGTGATTTTGAAGTTAAGTTTATGAATATTAACGATGGAGTTAATTATACTTTTGATGTTGTTAATGATGGAGATTTAGATGCTAAAATTAGTTCTATAGTTATGCCAAAACCAGTATGTACTTCAACAGGTGATACAGCTTATGAAGATTCAAGTTTGATTTGTGATAATTTAAATTATTCTTTGACTTATTTAGATGGTACAGAAATTAAAATTGGTGATACTTTAGAAAAAGGTCAATCAAAATCATTAATTTTAAAATTAGAGTATTTAGGAACCAACTTACCACAAAATGTGGTTGAAATATCCGGATTAAGTATTGCACTCATCTACGTACAAAAATAGGAGGTAAAATATGAACAAAGGTACAAAGTATATTAAGATAGGAGTAGCAGTAGCAGCATTCTTGTTATGTGGAACAATTGTATATGCAGGATTTACACAACAATTAGATATTCAAGGAAAGGCGACTGTAAAAAAATCTTCATGGGCAATTAAATTTACTAATTTACAACCAGTTGTAAAAACAGGTACAGCAACTGAAGTAACTGCTCCAACTATTAATACTAATGATACAAAAATAAGTGAGTATGATGTTACTTTGACAACTCCAGGTGATTCAGTAACTTATGATTTTGATGTTACAAATGAAGGTACATTTGATGCAAAAATTTCAAGTATTACAATTCCAACACCATCTTGTAAAGGATCTGGAGATAATGCTACAGCTGACGAAACAAATGTGTGTGATAATTTAACTTACACCTTAACATATGCTGATGGAACACAATTGGCTGTTGATGATACATTAACATCTGGTGAAACAAAAAGTTTAAAATTAACTTTAACTTATTTATCAAGTATAAATGCAGAACAATTACCAACTGAAGATGTTAGTATTAGTAATTTAGCTATATCTGTTATCTATGCTCAAGCAGCAAGTTCTACATCTGATTAAAACATAAATTCTAATTTATGTTTTTTGCAAAAATATTTAAAAGAGGTGATGAAGTGAAAAAAAATGAAAAAATAATTTTATTAATAGAAATTATAACTTTATTATTTCTAATTTTAAATATTTTTGTAAAGAATATATTGACAGAATACACAATTATTTTATTCCTTTTAGTTTTATTTATTTTATCTGTAATTCTTGTAGGTTTTGAAAAAGAAAAAACTATTGAAAAAAGAAAAGTATTAAAACAAGTCTTTTTTTATACAATATCATTTTTGATAATAATATATGGTTTAGGATTAATAGTTGGATTTTTAAGTACTTCTTATAGTTTAACTTTAATAAATATTTTTAAAAATTCATTTCCTGTTTTTTTGATTTTGATAATAGAAGAATTATTTAGATACAATATTTGTAAAAAAGGTGAAAACAATAAATTAATAATATATATAACAGTAGTAATTTTTACATTTGTTGATATTTCAATGATAATTTCAAATTATGATTTAAATGATATATCAAACATTTTAAAGTTAGCAACCTTAGTAGTTTGTCCAAGTGTATTTAAAAATATAATGCTATCTGATTTTTCTAAAAAATATGGTTATGAAGTGTGTATAACTTATCAGTTGATAATGGGGCTATATATATATATAGTACCAATTTTTCCTAATTTAAATGAATATTTAGAGTCAGTGGTAATGAGTATTTTGCCAATATGTATTTTAATATTAATTAATATGCAATTTGAGATTGAAAAAAAAGAAGATATTAGAGATAAACATATTGCAAGTAAAATATTAAGTGGCATAATAATTCTAATTGTGATTACTACAATTTGTTTGTTTAGCAATTTATTTCCTTGGTGGATTGCAATTGTTGGATCTGGTTCAATGACTCCAACGATTAATGTAGGAGATGCAATTATTGTAGATAAAATTGCAAAAAAAGAAATGTCTAAATTAAAAGTTGGAGATATATTAGTATTTAAAGTAGGCAAATCAATGTATACCCATAGAATTATAAATATTGATGTAAAAAATGATGAATACTATATTTCGACAAAAGGAGATCGAAAAGGTAATGTTGTTGATGATTGGATAGTAAAAAGTAATGATGTTATAGGAGTAGTTAAATTTAAAATTCCATATGTAGGGTATCCAACAATTCAATTAAATAGATTGTTAAAAGGAGGTTCAAAATGAGTAAAGAGGTAATGTATTATAGTACAGATAAACTGTATAAAATACGAAAAAGGAAAAGAAAAAGACTAAATTTAAAAAGATGGTTTTGTTTTCTTTTAATTCCAGCAGGTATTTTACTTTTGATATCTTTATTAATGATTAAAAATTCAATACAGTTAAGTGGAAAAGTTATAAATGTTGGATATAGTGAAAATGGAAAATCAGACTATAAAGTCTATTTAAAAGAAAATGATTATTATGATAGCAAAGTCTTAGACAGTGGAATGCAATATGTTGCAAATATTATTAATAGTATTAATTCCAAATTTAATTATGAAATACATGCTGATGAAAATATGGATTTTAACTATAAATATAAAATAACTGGAGAATTAATAATTTCAGATCCAGTTGATTCAAGTAAGATTTTACATACCAAAAATTATAATTTATTAGATGAAAAAGAAGAATTTATTAGTTCAAATAATTTTGTAATAAACGAAGATATTGATATTGATTATGATCACTATAATAGCTATGTAAATTCATATAAAGTTGATTATGGTTTGGCAGTTGATAGCAAATTAATTGTTACAATGGATATAAAAGTAAATGGAAAATATAAAGATAACAATTTAGATAGAAATCAGAAATTACAAATAAGTATTCCATTAAGTGAACAAACAATAAATATTAAGAAATTATCAGATGATATAAATGAAAGTGGTAACTTATCAACACCAATAAGTGCAAATGTAAAAAATAAACTATTATTTACTTTAGGAATTGTAATACTTTTAATTGCATTATCAATAATTGGTTTAGCAGTATATTTATTTTTACAAAATAGAAAGAAAAATATTTATAATATAACCGTTAATAAAATATTAAGAGATTATGATCGAATAATTGTAAATGGTAACGTTGAATTAAATGAAAATAATATTCCAAATAAAATATACCCTGAAACATTCCAAGAAATGGTTGATGCTTCGCAAACTTTAAATTCGCCTATATTATATTATGAAGTAATAAAAGGTGAAAAATGTTTCTTTGTTATCATCAAAGATGATACGATGTATAAATATAGAATTACCAGGGCTTATTTAGAAAAAAAAGAATCAGAATCATTGTATGAAGAAGATATGAAAAAGAAAAAACATAGGAAAAAGGCTCTATGAAAATGAAAAAACATAACATAAAAAATATAATATTATTATTGTTAATTTTATTTGTTGTTTCATTTATATCAATAACATATGCTGCATTAAATTCGGAAATGTTTATTGATGGTAGCGCAATAGTAAAGGCAGATTCAGATATAAGAATTACAGAGATAAATTTAGTAAATGCAACAAATGGTGCTTATGAAGCATACAATAGCAAATATACAAAAGAAACTATTACTAATGGCGTAGCCCTTCCAAATGACGATTCTACAATTACTTATAGTGTTAAAATTACAAACAAAGGAAATCAAAAATATGTTATTAAAAATATAATTATAGAGAGTTCAAATAATGAAGATATTAGTTTTGAAACTAATTATTTTGAAAATGAAATAATAGAAAAAAATAGTACTAAAGAAATTGAAATAACATATAAGACAACAATGGGTAGTGAAAACATAAGTAATATTATTTTAAAGTTTAATTTTGTAAAAGCTTATATTATTAGTTTTGATGCTAATGGAGGAAGTGTTGATACTTTAAATAAAATAGTTTTAGAAAATGATACTTATAAAGAATTACCTACTCCAATAAAAGATGGTTATTCTTTTGCCGGTTGGTATACAAAAAAAGATGGTGGAGAAAGAATTGATAGTGATAGTATAGTAACGATATTAAATGATCAGACACTATATGCAAGATGGCAAAATTCTAATAATTATTATGCATATAATGGCGATTATGTTTTTGATGGAACAAATTATATAGATACCGGGATATACTTATTCTCAGAAGAAAATATAGGTAAAAATTTTGAAGTATCATTTGAGATAAAGCAGCGTGTTTCTAAAAATCAATATCCAACAATGGTAAGTGCAATGGATGAAACAGGTTCACCTTGGCCAGGAATCGTATATAGAATAAAAAGTGCAAATGAAGATGAAATAGCTGCTAATGCTTCTAATTCAACAAAAGCAAACAAAACTTATCAAAATGCTGATGTTAATAAAGTATCTTTAAAAAGAGTTAATAATATAATATATATAAGTTTTAATGATAGATTTGACACAAGAATTATAGATTTTTCTTCAATGCTTCCAAATCCTTTTGATATACCAGTAACATTTGGTGCAAGTCTAGATAGTGCGGGGAATCCATTTAGGTATTTTACTGGAACATTAGCCAATATGAGTGTTGGATTATATGATACATCCAAAAAAATAATTTATTCTTCTAATAATGGTTCTAATTTAACATATGAACAATATGTATTAGGTGAAAATAATACTAAATTAATAGATAATACTTTTGAAAAAGAAGATTATGTATTTGCTGGGTGGAATACAAAAGCGGATGGAACAGGAACAAGTTACAAAAATAAAGATATAATTGATATGTCATCTATAGATGATAGTATGACGTTGTATGCCCAATGGAGTAGTGGAACATATAATGTTATGTTTGATTCTAATGGTGGTACAGGAGAAATGGCAAGTCAAACATTTGCATCTGGAGAAAGTCAAAATTTGTTTAACAACACTTATACTAAAACAGGATCAAATTTCTTAAAATGGAACACAAGAAGTGATGGTTTAGGAACAAGTTATTCTGACGGCGAAACGGTAAGAAATTTATCATCTATAAATGGCGAAACGGTTACTTTATATGCTTTATGGGGTAATTTAACTGAATATTCAGGTGATAATGTATTTAGTGGCGATAACTATATAGATACGGGAATTTGTTTATTTTCAGAAGAAAATATTAATAAAAATTTTGAAATATTATTTGAAGTAAAAGAACTTACTTATGTTAATCAATATGACACAATATTTAGTATTATGGATGAAACAGGTTCACCTTGGCCAGGAATAGTATTTAGATTAAGTAGTGCAAGTAATTATCAAGTTGGAGCAAATGTATCTAGCTCATTAAAAAAAGAGAAAAATTATTCAAACTCAACTTATAAAAAAGTATCAATTAAGAAAATAGAAAATATATTATATATTAGTTTTAATGACAAAGATAATGAAAAATTTTTGGATATGTCTAAATTAACATCTTTTGATGTGCCACTAACTTTTGGAGCAAGTTTAGATGGTAGTGGTAATCCATTTAGATATTTTACGGGAACATTGTCCGATATTAAAATATATGTTTTTGAATAAGTTCTAAAAAAAGTTAAAAAAGAGATTAAATTCTCTTTTTTGTGTTATAATATAAAACTATAAAGATTTTAACGGAGGTTATTATGTCAGAAAATGAAGTAATTCAAGAATTTAAGCGTAGATATATAAATTTAAAAGTGAACAACTATATATTTTGTGGGTTAGATAATTTTGAAATAATAAATAAAATACCAGAAATATGTAGCATTTCTATAGCAGAATGTGATATTAATATTGAATATGCTCAAAATATTAAAATTGATTTATTAGAAGTTAGTGTTAAAGATATACTTTCATATACTTTGCAAGTATTAAAAGATAAATCATTATTAGATGTTACTTTAGATTATGATATAGAATTTAATAATAAATTTGATTTGTTAAAATTTCAAAGTATTTTGCGTAGATATTGCAGAGCTGTTCAATTAATATTTTATAATGTAGAAAAATTAGATTTAGAAGAACAAATGTTATTCAATGAACTTTATTATTTTAATAGCATATTTTTCAATGCAAATTCATTTATAAAAGGCAATAATTTTTTTACATACTTTTTGAGTAATGAAAGAGTTTTAGATAATAGAGAAAATTATGAAAAAGTAAAAATAGTTAGTTTTGTTGATAAGATAGAAAAAATGAGAAATCCACATATTAGAGATTGTGTGAGTTTAGGAGAAAAATATGGAACTATCGATGATTACTCTCAGTATCAAGAACAAAAAGATTTGGAAAATTACCGAAATTTTTTAAATAGCTCAGACTACGACGCTATTAAAGGAAAAGAAGGATTAAGTTATAAAAAAATGTTAGGGAATATGCCTGATAATGAGTGTAATAAAAAGTTAAAGAAAATAAAAAAATAGGTGAATAATATGAGATTGGTAGAAGTGGTTAAAAAATTTAGTGAATATGATTTTATGAGATTATTTTTAGCTGATTTAGTGTCTAAAGGTATTACAAAAATTGATGTAAATGAGTTAAAATTTCAATTAGTAAAATATTATAAAGATGAAAGATATAGACTATTATTTGAAGAGATTTCATTAAAGCAACAAATTGAAGGAGATTTTTTAGAATTAGATGATTGTTTGTTAAATGCTAGATTATATGGATTATTAAGCAATCCAATACAAAAAACTAATAAAAGAAAAATATTTATAGAAGAACCTAGTAAAATATTTAATTATTACTCTGATGAATATAAAAATCATATGCATGAATTAGTAAGTGATTATATTAATGAATTATCAAAACCAAAAATTGCTTTTGTAGGTTCATCAAAAAAATTTATGAATACATTTATAGAAAAATTAAATAATGATGAATTTTTAAAAGATATTTGTCCACAAGTAGGAGAAGAATTTATTCTAAATGATAATGCTTCAAAAGAAGAAATAAGAAAATATAATGAACTATTAAATTCTGGTATTCTTAATATGACAAGTGAAGAATGCTTAGGATATATTTATCATGATGAAAATGGGTTAGTATTAAAAAAGAGAAAATAAAATAAAAGTTGAGGTTTAATATGTTTAAAAATGAGTATGTAAATTATGAAGATAATATAATTGAATTAGGAGGATTTGCTGAAAATCCTGATGATGTTGATGGTGATTATGAATACTTTAATAGTTGTTTAGCATCTGATTATTTAGAAGCCATGATAAGTGAAGACTTTCTTGCTCTTGGAGAATTATCTAGAGATTTACTTGATACTATACATGACTGGGAAAAAACATCTAAAATATTAAAAAATGATTTCTTAAATGGAAATTTTAAGACATATAAAAATAGGACATTTATAGAAGCAATAACCGAAACTCATGCTTATCAAGCTGGGGAGGCTTACTTACATGTTAACAATCCAAAATTTTTGGCGATGATGATTGCGTATTCAGAATTATATGAATATACTTTAGGGTATCAATATCATGAAGATTTAGATAGTAATCAGTGGAATAAATTAATACGAGAAACATTTAATGAATTAAATATTATATATGAATTAATAAGTAATGAAGAAAAAATAATTTTATTAAAAAGAGTTAAAAAAACTCTACCTAATATAACGGCTCCTAAGGATTTTGGACCATGTAAATTACCAAGCAATAATTTAACTAGACAATTAAAAAAAGATTAGTATCATTATTTTACACTAATCTTTTTTCTTTTTCTTTTCTTTTAAAATAATATCCATTAATGCTATGTTCTACTAATTCATATTGCATATCACAATCAAGAGCTATTAAACAATTATTTTTAAAACTAAATAGGTGACATTCAAAAATATTATTACATACATCTGCAAATACACGACATACTAAATAATTGACATTTGCTTCATTTAAAGAATTAATCATTGTGTTATATTCATTATCTGATAAATAAAAATAATCATTTTCATTTAGATTAGAAGTTGTTTTAACTTCAATTAAATTCTCATAAATAATATTGTCTTTATAACTTTGAAAATACATATCAAATCCGAAGCCATCTCCAAATTCTTTAGCAGTAAAAATAGGATTCATTAAATTTTTGATTTTTTCAAAAACATATACTTCACCAATATTACTTAATTTTTTATTTTTATAATCTATAATAATATTTCCCTCATATCTTTTATTATAACATAATGATAAAGCCTCTTTATTTTCTTTAAATTCATAAAAATCTTTATCAAAAATATTTAAAAAGATATTTTTATATCTTAATATTTCTGTATCTAAATTATCATATGATTCTAAATTACCATTTAAAATATTTTTATTTTCACTTAAGTAAGTATTTATTTTATTTATTTGTTCATTAGTTAATAAACATTTATTTTGTTCTTTAAAAAACCAAAAACAACCTTTATAGAAATTAGCTATTGTTCCGTAATATTCGCTAGGACTATTAATTAAACTATAAAAATAACTAGGAAAATTTTTTTTATCATGAATAAAAGGTAAATATTTATAAATTTCTTGAATTTTTAGATATTTTAAATTATCAGGCAAATTTAAAGCGTTTGTAAAATTATTTTCTAAGAAAGCTTTTTGATATTCATTAACTATCCAATCTTTAACTATCAAAACATCATTATCATTAGGGTTATCATAAATATAATTTTTAGCAAATTTAAAAGCATCTATAGATTGTATAGGTTTATTTTGACTAATTTCATTAAAAATAATCTTTAAATATTCTAAAAATCTTTTATTCATATGGACTCCTGTTAATAAATAATTTTTATTGATTTCATATGCTAACATTTTTAAGTAAAAAAGTAAAGATAATACTTGAAAAATCAGAAAAAATAATCCATAATATAAGTCATTGTTTTTAGGGGTGAAAATATGGATGATATAAGATTTAAAAATTTGTATGATGCCTTCTTATCACATATTGATTTTAGTAATTATATGGAATCATATGGTGAAGAATATGTAGATTTGTCTAAAATTAATTATAATTTACTTATAGCAGTTTTTTCTGGTTTTTATCTTACTACAGTTGTAGATGAATATATTTGTAAAGAAAAAGAAGTAAGATTAAAGATTGTACCAGAATTTTTAGATAATGTAGTTAAATTAATTGCTACAAAACATGGAAGTGGATGGAGACTTAATGAACTATCTTATAAAGATTCATCAGTTGTAATTGATAAAATAAGAAATAAGCTTGCTCATGGAGATTTTATAGTTGATTCAAATGAAATAATATTTGAAGAAAAAGGATTAAAAGGAAAAATTAATATAGACGATTTAATGAGATTTATTGTTTCTATAGATGATGGAATAAGATTTTACAAAGAAGAAGGAGTATCTACAACAATTAATGCTAATTTGAAATATATTCAAGATAGAAAGGTTTATAAAGAGTCATCATTAAAAAGATTTTGCAAAGATTTGATACTTATATTTATTGATGATGAACCATTACCAGGAACAGTTAGAAATCTTAAATATGTAGAATATGTTAACAATATTAAACAAAATATTTTTAAAATTTTTAAAGAAGATAATCACAGTAATGAAAGAATTCAAAAATATTTAGATAGCAAAAAAGAATTAATGGAACTGTATGGAATAAAAATAAATTATAAAATAACATCAATATATGATTTAGAGTATTATCAACAAATTAAAGATTA
Organism: Bacilli bacterium; assembly: GCA_016297695.1. Taxonomy (GTDB): domain Bacteria; phylum Bacillota_I; class Bacilli_A; order RF39; family UBA660; genus RUG14121. The sequence goes on along the minus strand of JAEDGC010000030.1, from coordinate 8,388 downwards.
TTATTTTGAAACAAATGAGTATTCTAAAGATTTATATGGAAAATATTTAGCTGGATATTTACTTAATAAAGTATTAAAACTAAGTAAAGGACAATATCAAACTTTTAATGCTTCTAAAGGAATACTTTTAGATTTAGCTATATTAAAAACTTTTAGAGAGAATCCAAATATTTCCTTGCTAGACATACCTAAAGAAAATTCAGAATTAAGTTCAATATTTCTTAGTGATATAGATAATGCAATACTAGCAACATATATAGTTGGATTTAATTCATTTTATCAATTTGGATTAGAAAAAGGGTTAACAGAAAAAGGAAAATATGATTTATCTAAATTGGTTAAAAATGAAACTTTGGATTTTTCAAAATTAGATTTAGATTTATTAGATGATCCAAATATGAGTGTAGAGCATACGTTTGAAACATATCATGGCGATATTAAAAAATACGAGGACAAAAATGAAAGATTACTTAATTCTATAATTAAAATAAAAAGTGATTTAGAAAACTATATAAAATATACAAAAGAAGAAGATATAAGTGAAGATAAAATTGAAATATTTACTGAAAAATATTATAAAGCTCTTGCTAAATATCAAGATAATATTTCATTAGTTTTAGCAATGAAAAATTTTAAAAAAACATTTGATTTTGATAAATATGTTAGAAATATAAATATTATTGAACATATAAGAAATGCTATAGCTCATGGAAATATATATATTGATGAATATAATCATTCCAAAGATTTTGAAAATAAAACTTTAGTAATTAAAGATTTTGATAAAAATAATAATCTTGGATACTATAAAGAAGTAGCTATAATTCAATTTGCTTCATTATTTAAAATGCAAAATTTCATTGAATTATATAACTTTATATCTTCTAATATAAATAATAGAGAATTGTTAGATGAGACATATATTGATAGGTTAAATGATAGAATTAATAAACGAGTAAGAAAAAATATTTAAATTTTTCTAGATATTATCATATAATATATTGGTGATATTATGTATGACTTAAAGCACGCATATTATGCAGCATCAATTCTTGGAATAGATTTTTCTAAATTTACACCAGAAGAATTTTTAGAAGGAATTAATATTGAGTTAGAACATGGAAAAATTAATCCTAAAACTAATGTTACAGATGATGACTTAATAATAACAGCTAAAATAGCATTAGCTCATTTAAATGAATTTCCCAATTATTATAATAAAAACTATGGCTTAAAAGTATTTGAAAAATTTTTGGAAAGTAAATTGTAAATTAAATTTAACTAGATTTATCTAGTTATTTTTATATATAAAAATTATTTGCTAAAAAGCAAGTAATATAGTATTATATTTCAATGAAAAAGGTGATTTCATGATAAATAATATTCCTGAATTTTTATATCAAAAATTAATGAATCAATATGGTGAAAAATTAACTAAAGAAATAATAAATGGTTATAAAACTAAAAGATATATTACCATAAGAGTAAATACTATAAAAACAGAAGTTTCATATATAAAAAAACAATTTGAAATAAATAATATTTCATATGAAGAAGTATCATGGTTTAAAGATGCTTTAGTAATTAAAGACAGTCCGATTGAAAAAATAACTAATTTAGATATTTATAATAATGGTGAAATATATTTACAAAGTTTATCATCGATGTTGCCTCCACTTATATTAGATCCAAAGTCTTCAGAAAATATATTAGATATGACAGCTGCTCCAGGTAGTAAAACAACACAAATAGCATGTCTTACTAATAATAAAACTTTAATTACAGCTGTTGAAAAAAATAAGATAAGAAGTGATCGTTTAAAATATAATATAAAAAAACAAGGAGTAAAAGGAATTAATGTATTAAATATGGATGCTACTAAATTAGATGAATTTTATTCATTTGATAAAATTTTGTTAGATGCACCTTGTAGTGGAAGTGGTACCCTTAATATATATGATAAGTCAATTTTGGCCTATGATGAAAAATTAATTGAAAGATCTAAAACAATTCAATATAAATTATTAAATAAAGCAATTAGTTTATTAAAAAGTGGTCATGAAATGGTTTATTCAACATGTTCAATAATTAAAGAAGAAAACGAAGATATTATAAATAAAATATTAAAAGAAGGTAAAGTAGAGTTAGTAGAGATAGAAAACAAATATTCTAATAAATGTTTACCAGTATCTATAAAAAAAACATTATGTATAATGCCTGATGAATATTATGAAGGATTTTTTATAGCTAAATTAAGAAAAAAATAAAAATGAAACGGTGATATTATGGAAAAATATTTAAGTTTTTATAAAAAAATATTGGGATATGAAAAAATACCTAATTTTTTAGAAAAATATCTTGAAGTACCAAGTTTACAGAGACTAAAAAAAATTGGTTATTTTTGTGGAATGGATTATGCATCTAAAGATGTATATGATTTTAAAGCAAAAGTTACAAGATTTGATCATAGTTTAACAGTTGCATTGTTAACATATTATTTGACTAATGATAAGATAATGACACTTGCAGGTTTATTCCATGATATCTCAACTCCTTGTTTTTCTCATGTAATTGATTATATGAATAAGGACTATAGCAATCAAGAAAGTACAGAAGAATATACTAAACATATAATAAAAAAAGATGAATTATTAATGAAATATTTGAAAGAAGATAATATATCACTAGAAGAGGTAGCAGATTTTAAAAAATATTCTATTGTTGATAATGATCGCCCTAAAATGTGTGCTGATAGATTAGATGGAATATTGTTAACTGGATACTTTTGGATAAAAAATATTTCTTTGGAAGATATATTTTTAATAGTTAATAATATTTTAGCAATTAGAAATGAAAATAATGAATTAGAAATATCTTTTACAAATGATAATGTTGCAAATTTAGTATATGAAACAAATGAAAAAATTAATGAATATTGTCATTCGAATGAAGATAATTATATGATGGATTTACTTTCTATAATTACAAAAAAAGCTATAGATAAAAAAGTAATATCTTATGATGATTTATTTATTTTAACCGAAGACGAATTAATTGAAAGAATAAAAAAATATAATGATTTAAAATTAAACGAATACTTAAATCTTTTTGAAAATATAAAAATAGAACAGATACCTAAAACTATTTTACCAGATGTTAAACAAAGAAAAATTAATCCTTTAGTACTAACTAAAAGATTGATAAAATGTGATACAATATAAAAAAGTTTTATAGGTGAGCAGTATGAAGTATAAATATTTAAAAAAAGAAGCTAAAAAAAATGTTAGAAGACATTACTTTAGAAATATTCTAGTAGTTTTTATTGCAACTATTATATTTACTGGTGGCTATACATACGCCACAAGTAAAGTAAGTGATTCAACTAGTTTTAGATTGACAATTAGTGATAAATTAGTAAAAAAATCTAATGCAGAAGTATTTAAAGAAGTATTTTTAAAAAAACAAGGTGAAAATTTAAAAATAAAAAAAGAATCAAAATATACAAATGGTTTAATTGCTGCATTAATTAATGAAACAACAGCAAGTGGTTCAATAGTATTTGGAATAATTAATTCGATAAATATATACTTGTTTAATAATAAAGTATCAAATTTAATATTGCAAGTTTTTTATTTATTAATTGTATTTTTAATATTTATACTCATTCAAAATGTAATTGTTGTTGGTAAAAATAGATATTTTTTAGAACAAAGAAGATATAATAAAACTAAGTTAGATAAAGTACTATTTCCTTATAAAATTCGAAAAACAAAACATATAGCGTACATTTTATTTATGAAATATTTATACTCATTTTTATGGAATTTAACTATAATAGGTGGATTTATTAAACATTATGAGTATATATTAATTCCTTATTTACTTGCTGAAAACCCTAATATGAGTAAAAAAGAAGTTTTTAAAATGTCTAAAGAGTTAATGAATGGTGAAAAATTTGAATTATTTAAATTAGATATTAGTTTATTGGGTTGGAAAATATTAGAGATATTTACTTTTAATTTAAGTACTTTATTTTTCTATAATGCTTATAAGAATTCATTATATGCTGAATTATATATGAAAATAAGAAATGATAAGAAAGATAGTATTTTTAATAGTAGTTTATTAAATGATAATTATTTAGATATTAAAGAAGTTGTTAACAAAACTTATCCAGAAGAGCAATTTAGTATACCTGTAAAAAAATATCGTAAGTGGCTAAAAATTGATTATATGAAAGACTATACTATTTCAACTTATATTTTATTTTTCTTTACATTCTCAATATGTGGTTTTTTGTGGGAAGTATCTTTACATTTTTTTAATACAGGGAATTTTGTTAATAGAGGAACAATGTATGGTCCTTGGTTGCCAATTTATGGCTTTGGTGTTGTTTTAATTTTAATTTTATTAAAAACGTTTAGAAATAAGCCTTATCTTTTATTTATATTTACATTTTTATTATGTGGAATTCTTGAATATTCTACAGCTTGGTATTTAGAAACTTTTAAACATATGAGTTGGTGGAATTATAATGGTTATTTTTTAAATATTAAAGGAAGAATATGTTTTGAAGGATTACTTTTATTTGGCTTTGGTGGTTGTGCTGCAACATATTTTATTGCTCCGATTTTAGATAACATTTATAAATTTATCTCTAAAAATATTAAAATAATTTTATGTGTAATTTTAATTGCTTTATATGTTTTTGATTTATCATACACTTTAAAGCATCCACATACAGGAAAAGGAATTACTACAAGTGTAATTAAATAAAAATTCCAAAAAATACTTTATTTACATTATTGTTTACATTATTATTTACAATATTATATAAAAGTGCTAATTCTTGTGTTATAATTAATTTATAGTACAGTAGTAGTTTACTTCATGAAGTACATTACTAAAAAATAGGAGGTTAAATAATGAATGTAAAATTCAAAATTGCAACATTTGAAGATGTTGAAGGCATAATAAAATTATGTAATGAATGCTTTAATGAAAATACTTCATTAGAGTATGCAAAAAGGATTTATCAAGAAAATGTAAAAGATAAAAATCAAATATATCTTATAGGAGTTATGGATAATCAAGTTGTTGCTCATGCAAAAATTAATATTATTCCAACTATTTATGAAGATATGAACACTTATGCAATTCTTAATCATGTATGTGTAAAGCCAGAATTAAGAAGAGAGCATATTGGAACTAAGATGTTAGATGAATGTTTTAGAATTGCAAAAGAAAATGATTGCAAAAGTGTTGAATTATGGTCAAAGAATTTTAGAACAGCAGCACATGGACTTTACCATAAATATGGTTTTGAAGTAGTAGATGCAAAATTTTTTGAAAAAAGAATAGATTAGGTAGGTAAGTAAAATGAAAATTAGTAATGTTTATATAGGTGGCTGGTTTCAAAGAACTATGTTACAATTAACAGAAATTTATGATTTTTTAAGAGAATGTAAAACACAGTTGGATTTAGATCAAGAAAAAATCAATGAATTTCATAAAAATTTGGGAATTGGCAAAATAGATTACGGTGTAGCTGGAGAAGAATTTATAAAATTTACTACAGCATTTGATATAACTGTAAAAATATTTGAAGATGGATTAATTGTTCTTAATAATTCAAATGTAGATGAAAATACTTTGTTTGCAGATTTAGATAAAATTACTGATTATTATGAGAATAAGCTTTCTCCAGCATTTAGTTATTTATTTAGTCTAGGAGCTCCGATTCCTAAAGAACTTGCACATATTGAGACTGTATATCCATACTTTATCGTTTGTGATAAAGCTACAAAAAAGGAAATGGCAGATTTATTGGCCAGAACAGAAAAGCAAAAATATTTTGCATTGGACAATGAAAATTATGATGTAATCAGAGGAGATAAATATTATTTTATTAATAATAAAACAAAATCTTTAGATAATATAGAGCGTTACATTGAAGAACAGGTATTTATACGTGAATTTAAAGGACAATTACATAGATATTTAAATTTACATAGAATAATATGGGAAAAAATTGACGCAGTTAAGGAAAATAGTAAAGTTAAGGGTTCGGATATTGTTAAATTTACGACAAAATTGGAAGGATATGCTAAAACTATTAATTTGATTGATGGAAGAATTAATCAAATGAGTACTTATATATCAACAAGAGAAAAAATTGCGAAAAATGACAAAGAATTGGCAGAGTTTTTAGCAATTTCTGGATATCGTTATGAAACATTAAGAGATACTTTAGATTATATTAAACAATTATGGACTATGACAAAAAATTATGTTTCATCTGCTCAAAAATTATTTGATGATTTAAAATCAGACATTACCAATAAATCAGTTAATAGTTTGACAATAGTTACATCTATGAGTGCAGGAGCAGCAGTATTAGATTTATTTACGAATTCGGCTCCAACTTTCTCATTGTTTGGTGTTATATACTTCTTTATTTTGGCAATTATAGGATGGTCTTCGACTCATATTCTTTCTACTATTTCTAGTAAAAGAACTTACAAAATTTCTGATATTGAATATGACAAGGATATAAAATAAAAATAAATGAAAAATTATTACATAACATTTAAAAACTTATTAGAAATTGCTAACAAAAAAATATGGATTATTATTCAAATGTTCATAAGTTCAGGATTAAATAATATAGCAAGTTTATTACCACCAATTGCAACTTCAGGAATTATTTCCATGATAACAATGAATAATTTTGATGGAATTTGGTTTTATGTGTTGTTATATTTAATTTTCTATATGATGTATTATGGAACTTTACATTGGAATTATTATACATATACTATACTTGCTGACTATTATCATTTAGAAGTACAAAAAATGCTATTTGAAAAAGTAGCAAATAACGATGCTATTTTTGAAAAAATATCTAAAGGAAAAATTATAGATACCTGTAGTGATGATATTAGATATCTAGTCGACGTTATTGACTGTGTTGTAAAAGCTTCAATGGCAATTGTTAAACTATTGTTTATATTTATCATATTCATGTATTACAACATTTTAGTTGCTACAATTGTTTTAGTTTTAGATTTAGTTTATTTAAAATTGATGAATGATAATTCTAAAAAAGTCTCTAAATATTATGAAGGCACTAGAAAATACGAAGATAAAATATTAGATATTTTAAATCAAATGTTAACTAATTTAAAACAAGTCAAAACTTTAAATATGATGCCAAGATTGAATGTTAATCTAGATAAAACAAGAAATAAATGGAAAGAACAATATAAAGGTAAAAGAGAAAACATGACAGTAAGATATTGTCATATTCCATTTATTGTTTACATTGGTAAAATCTTATTATATATTTATCTAGCTTATCTTGTTATAAACCAAAGAATGACCTTAGATAAATTAGTTTTATTGATTAGTTATTTTGAAATGACTATTACATGTACAGATTCAATGCTTGATAATTTATTAAATCTTAGTAACTATAGAGTAAGAGTAAATCGTATAAAAACTATTTTAGATTATACACCACAAAAAGGAATCGATTTTGGAGATATAAATAATGATTATATCAATGGTAAAGTAGAATTTAAGAATGTTTGTTATGAAGTTAAAAATAAAAAAATATTAAATAAAGTTTCATTTAAAATTTATCCAAATGAAATTAATACTATTGTAGGACATAGTGGAAGTGGAAAAACAACAATAATTAATTTACTTTATCGTTTGAACCGCATAAAATCTGGTGAGATTTTAATTGATGATGAAAATATATATAACTATTCTAAAGAAGTATATTCTTCTAATGTTTCAGGAGTTTATCAAAAGCCATTTATTTTTGAAATGAGCATAAAAGATAATTTGGGATTGATAGATAATAATAGTGCAAATCAAATTGAAGCTTGTAAAAGAGTAGGAATACATGATTACATTGTTAGTCTTCCAAAGGGGTATAATACAATTATTGGGGAAGATGCTCACTTGCTATCAGACGGTCAAAAACAATTATTAGCTATAGCCAGAGCTTTGTTATCTAAATCAGAAATATTATTATTTGATGAAATAACTAGTAATATTGATCCGACAACAACTTCTTTAATAAGTGAAATATTACAAGATTTAAAGCAAGATCACACAATTCTTATGATTACTCATAAACCAGAAATGATGCAAATTGCGGATAGAATAATAGTTCTTGATAAAGGCAAAGTTGTGTCTAAAGGTACTAATGAAGAAGTTTTCAAGAAATGTGCTTTATATAAAGAACTTAGAAATAGAACATTTGCTAGTATTAGTAACAACGATAACATTATTATGTAAATCAATTTATAAAAATAGTAATTATAGATGAAGTAAAGTAAATGTTGGAAAATTTTAAGAGAAAATACAAGTTATATA